>JBOHMN010000388.1:0-3285 GCA_050730175.1 Acetobacteraceae bacterium
GGCAACGCTCGAAGCTCTGGGGACATTTCTGAATGAGGCAATACGATCGGCCATCCGAGCTGTCGCGGCGTCAGGAAGATTGCGTTGATCAGTTCGCGCATCCGCCAGGAGCGATGGCGGCCGGTGTTCGCAGGCGGTGGCAACAGCGGTGCAGGCACCTTACATTCCGCGTCGGTCAGATCGCTCGGGTGGCGCAGGTCGTCCCGGTCATGCTCTGCCCGGGTGTCGGGCGTGCACATCGGAGGCTCCAAGAAAGCGGGACGCCTCATTTTCCATCGCTTCCCCGCATTTCAAGAGCCGATCGGCCACGTTTCGAGACGGCCTCTCAGGAAGCTGCGCCCGGCATACGGGCGCGAGGCGATCGCAAGCGTGGCGCGGCTGATGCGCGGCGATCGGTTCAAAGCCCAATTTCCGGAAGCGCCGTCACGCGACTTCATCGTTGCGAACCGCCACGTGCTGCGAGGTGTCCTCGCCGACCTCTGAGCGCAAAAAAGCAACAAACGACTATATCCCCAATACGGAAAGCGTTTCGCACGGAGGCGGCCGTCCGCGTATGTTCCGCGCATGGACCGGAACGGCTTGCCTCCGCTGGTTTCTCTGCCGGAAGCCATGCGCATGCTTTCGCTCGGCAGGACCTCGATCTACGCGCTGCTTGGCCGGAAACTGCTGCGCGCGCGCAAATTCGGCCGTCTCTTGCGGATCGAAACTGACTCGATCCTTGAGCTGATTGGCGATTCGCCCCGTGCCCAAATCGCGCTGTCTGCTCGCGAAAGGCGCAAGCAGCCGGCTCAGACCGGGCGATGAATGCCTCTGACGCTGCTGCCGGTCTCGACCGCTCGGCAATCGAAGGCGCTATGTAATGGCCCGCGGGCGCGGCGTGCGACGCGACGGCCGATCGAAAAAAGCTCGATTTCTCAAGCTCGATCACTCGGTTTATGACTCTGCGGCCTACAAGAGCCTCGGCTCGGCTGCTAAAGTGATCCTTTGGGAACTGATCCGGCGGCACAACGGTGTGAACAACGGGCGGATCGCGCTGCCCGTGCGCGCAGGCCACCACCTCGGGATCGGCCAGAGCACTACTGGCCGCGCTCTGCGCGAGCTGGTCGCGTGCGGGCTCGTCACGTGCGAACGCCGCTCTGCGTTCACCCTCAAGACCCGACTCGCCGCCGAATTCGCGCTTGCCTGGCTGCCGATCGACGGTCGCGCGCCGACGCTTGGATGGCGGGTCGGTGCGCAACCGGAAGTAAAGCACAGTGCCACCACAGGTGCAGACAGTGCCAAACTGGATGCAGTGGGCGGGCTGACAGTGCCAACCGAGGTGCCAAAGGGGCAAAATCACGCATTCCATAGTGTCACCTCGAATGCGCATATACACTCTAACCAGGCTAGGCGAAGCGCATGAGCGCGACCCCGACCGCGACGTCGGGTCGCATCCGCCCCGGCTGGCGGCATCCATACGCTCGGCGCCGTGCCCAAGCCTGGATCGATGTGACTATCAAGCGTAAGGGCGCCAGCGGCATCGTTGCGTTTCCGTTACACTGCGCTCGGCCGCCTGGTCGTAGCCGGGGTGGAAAGCGAGCGGATGGACACGCCACGGTGCTGCGGCTGCCCGATCCTCCGCGTGACACCCCGCAGCGGTGAGCACCGGCTGCCGCGGAAACAGAAGGACCTGCAATGGCCACCAGACGCGATCCCAAGGCCGCGCGATGGAGCACCAAGAACCGCGCCTGCGCTTTGATTTTGGAAACCGCCGGGCTGATCCGCCAGCCGGACCCCGCCTCCGCCGATGCAGACGCCCCGCGGCCCGCGCCCGAGCCGACGAAAGGTAACACCAATGCGTAAAGCCGCCCCGCCTGCGCCGGCCCCGCCTGAGGCGCCATCCGCCGTAGAGGGAAAAGCCGAGGCGATCGAGCGCGCCTGCAAACTCGCTCCCGGGATGATCGACCTCCTGGGCCAGATCGCACATACGCCGGAGCCAGCCCGGGACGCGGCGACGAGAGCAAGATGCGCCGTGGAAATCTTGCGGACCGCGGGGTTGATCGCTGCCGGAGCGAGTGCGGCCGAGCAAGGTGAACCCAACGCGAACGAATGAACGAGGGTGGGGCGAGCGTGTATCCGCCGTAGGCGGTACACGGTCGGCCTACCTATGGTTCGAAGAGCCTTTCGGCGATGTTCCCTGAGCACAGGATGCAGATCGAGCTGTCTGCGGCATTGGCCGATCGCCTCGATCCCGCTCTCGTTTGGTGGTCCGCAATCGACGGATCATGGGCGCCATCGCCCTGGGTGGGGCAGGTTCGACGCCTACGGGGCTGCAAGGGCGGCGTGCCGGATGTTCTCGTCTTGCACCGGGGCAGGCTCACCTGCGTCGAGCTAAAGACCCCGAAGGGCAGGATCAGCGACAACCAAAGAGGGCAGCGAGCTGAGCTGGTCCGGGCCGGAGCCCGCTGGTATCTGTGCCGCTCGATCCCTGCGGTCTTGCGTGCCCTACGTCTCTCGCGCGTGCCCATGAAGCAGGTTGCACCCGACCCCTATGCCTTCGACCCGTCGGTTCTCGACCATCATCCGCAATCCGATCCGACGGCACCGAGGAAGCGCGGGAAGCCGCGCAAGCTGACCTCGCAGGACGGGCTGGCCTACTTCCGAGCCATGGGGACGGTCGGCACCCGCTGACGCCATCAAGCGCGGATTTTCCCTGGGGGAAAGCCGGCGGGGCGTGGTGCGGAATCCATGCGACCGTCCCAGTGAGCATGGTCCCATGGTCGCATGGTGCCGGGTCGGGCTTTCGCGACGGTCGCATGGTCGCACGCTCGCCAACTTGCCCGCCGCGATGATTTCCAGGGCCGCTGACGCCAGAGCGAGCGGCAGAGGCTTGTGTCTTCTCTACCGCCCGCCTGCCGCGCGGGCCTGTAGCGCGTTCCTGGGCGGTTCTGCGGGGTGGCCGAGCCGACCGACCTGGCCGAGCGGTCGAACTGCCGGCGGAGCGTGGCATCGAGGGTGAGCTGCACCAGGTGGTGCCACCGGCCGAGAGGCCGACGGGCCAAGCCGCCACCCTTGCGCGCAAGACGCTCGGCTCGCCCATCCGAGGCAGTTTTCAGATGCGGTTTGTGGCCAAGATTGTGGGCAGTGCTGCCGGGCAATCACAATAAGCACGCAATATCAAGCACGTGCTGGCATTTCGTGGTGGAGGGGGTTGGATTCGAACCAACGTAGGCGTGCGCCAACGGATTTACAGTCCGTCCCCTTTAGCCACTCGGGCACCCCTCCGCCGCGCGGGTTATGGCCGAT
>JBOHMN010000389.1:0-2749 GCA_050730175.1 Acetobacteraceae bacterium
GGCACAGCTCCTCCGCGGCAAAGGCGGACGCCTCCGCCAGATCACGCCGGGTCAGACGCCGCATGCCCAGGAATTCAAGGATTTCTGCCCGGTGCCGCCGCGAGGTCCGGCTCGACCACAGCCAGCCTGCCAAGCCATCCGAATCGACCCCTGTCGCCGCCGCCAATTGATCCACCACGCCCGGCGGCAAATCGCTCGCCGCTTGCAGGAACCGGCCAGTCTGCTGGTGGTGCACGAGCTCGGCCGCTGCAGCCAGCCGCGTCCGTGGATGCTTCGCCACGAGGAAATCCTCCTCGGCCACGCTCAGCCGCCACCACCCGGACGGATCCGCCAGACCTGATTCTCGTTCCAACGGGCGTCTCCCGGCTGTTCAGGCCAGCCAACGATCCTGGATCAAAAGGCAACGGTCAGTCGCACCAAACGTTCATGCTACGTTCGGGAATTTGGCCGAAAACGAACCGACCGTGTACCTGGGCCCACTGTCCAGAAAACCAGCGCCACCGCAGTTTCATCGCCCTGTCCTGCACGCACAGCACGGTGCCGAGCTGGTAGCGCTCAGTCGTGACCAAGGCGCCACGCAAGACGCGGGCGCGCCCGCCGGGTCCGACCCAGGCAGCGGCCGTGCGCTTTTCGCCGTCTGCGGCGGTCACCGTGATGTTGCCGCGGAAGCGGATGACATAGTCGAATTTCAGTTCCTCCGTGAGCACCAGATAGAGCTTCTGATCGCCGAATCCGCGATCGGCCACGATGCATACCTTGATGTCTGCCGGTAGGGCGTCGGCGAGGCGGACCAACGCCTGATACTCATACTCGTTGCGGTGGTTCTTGAGGGTGGATGTATCGACCGTGAGCCACAGCAGCGGCGTAGCGCGGCCATGGCGCGTCAGCAGCGACAGCATGATGGTGGCCTGGCCGTCGACGTCGAAGTCGGTCCAGTCCATCGCCACGTTGATGTTGGTCCGCGGTCCGACCACGTAGGGAACCCAGTGGCGCAGTGCGGCATCGATGTCGATGCCCTCATTGGACGGCAGCCGATCCACCTGTTTGATGGCGTGTTTGGTCACCAGCCCGCGCGCCAAGGCGAGGCCGTGGCCGATCGTGTTGACCGCCAGGGAGGCGGTCCTGATGACGCCGAGGGTGGCGTTCGCCAGGGACAGAACCCGCTTGGCGCGCATGTCGCCATCGAACAGGCCGCTTAGGAAGTCGTGGACCTGGGTGAAACAGAAGGCCTGGCTCGATGCCATCACTTACCTTGCGAATCGTGTGGCAGGCAGCGAGATTCACCAATCGCTTGCCTGAGGCAAGCACTATGTGACGGACGCCACACTGGGAATCCTGATGGACAGGTCTCGATTCCTTTTAGAACCCACCGGAGGTCAGACGGATTCTTTCCTCACCCAACGCACTCAGAGGGGAAATGAGGGGATGCCTGAGCCCGCAGATACCAAATGCTTACCGAAATCTCCGGCACCAAAATTGTGACCCAGGAAGGCGAATCCGCGAAGACGGGCTCGCATCGATGACGAAAGTGGTCGGCTGGCTCGTTGCGGTGTGCGTTCCTGCACCGCTGCAATTAATGTGGGCACGACCCGCCGATGATTGCGCGCCGAACCGCGGATAGATGATGGCAGGTCGGTACACGCACGGTCGCACTCTGCTCGGTGAGATCCGGAACGTGGTACTACTTTCGTCGCCCGGCTTGGAAACCGACAACAAGGGTTTTACCTTACTTTGTATGCAATAGCCGATCAATACATCGTTGCGAGTTCCAAAGGGCTGCTCGTACCGACTGGCGACCGGAGAGCATAGCATGAATTTCACGGCCAAGGCCGGCGGCAATATCGGAGAATTGTGGCACGGAAGGCCTGGGCCAGAGACGGAGTTGGCCGACCTTTGCCATCGTATCAACGACGTCGATCATAGGGGAAAGTGCCCGCACCTGCGGATCTCGGGCGACGCTAAAGCGCGGCGTAGCCATAATGCCGCTGCGTACGAATAGCTTCATCACTTCTGGCGAGGTAAGCCATTGAATGCCTTGCCAGGCGACCCGAATGCGCTCTCGCGGTAAATTCGCCGGCATAGCAAGCAGAAATCCACCGAGGGGCGAAATGTTCTTGCGCCGCGGAAGTCTGGCATGTGGAGTACCGGTCGGGTGCGGCAGATAGAGGGTATTCTCACGGGAGGACGAATCGGGATCGAGCTCGAATCGGGCAGCACGGCTCGACCAAGCATAAGTCATAGCAACGTGACCCTGCGCGAATAGCTTGACCTGCTCGGTCCACGACATGGAGAGAATGTGGGGCGGCGAGACTGGTAACAACGCGCGCATGAATTCAGCCGCTAACCTTCCATGTGGGGTATAAACCATGGCATGCAACTCGTCGCCGCCTGCATTCACCGCGCTATATCCATCGCCGACGCGCATCAAATTGAGGAGCGGTTGACCAAAATCGGCCATAAACATCATGAAGGCGTGACCAACGGGTGTGCCTGGTGCTGCCGTCCAGCCAATGCCGTACATGCGCTCGCCTGGCGCGTGCACCTGGGCTGCGACCGCGAGCAATTCGTCTGTGGTAGTTGGCGGATCCACGCCATGGGCCTGTAGAATATCTCCCCTGCAGAACAACAATTCCGGATTTGTCTGAAAAGGAATCCCGTATTGGTGTCCGGAGCAGTGTGCCGCTTGCCAATGTGCTGGGTGGAAATCGGCGCGGTTGATATCGCTCCTCGCGATTAGGTCGTCCAATGG
>JBOHMN010000390.1:0-14518 GCA_050730175.1 Acetobacteraceae bacterium
TGGTGGGCGCGCGAGGGATCGAACCTCGGACCCCCACCGTGTCAAGGTGGTGCTCTCCCGCTGAGCTACACGCCCCGGCGCCGCTTCTATCCCGGCGGCGGAAGTCCCGGCAAGTCTTCTTCCCTGATGACAACTGCCCGCCAAGCGGCTTCACTCGCGTGTGCGATGGACCTGCCGCTCCCGCTCACTGCCGTGCTCGCCCCCTTTGTGCTGAACCGCCCGGCGCGGCAGGCAATCCCTGTTGTATTCGCCTCGCCGCACTCAGGCCGGGACTACCCGGCCGCATTCCTCGCCGCGGCGCGACTCGATCCGCTCGCGCTCAGAAAGAGCGAGGATGGCTTCGTCGACGAACTCTTCGCCCAAGTCCCGGTGCACGGCGCGCCGCTGCTCGCAGCGACGTTCCCCCGCGCCTACTGCGACCCCAATCGGGAGCAGTGGGAGCTGGACCCAGAAATGTTCATCGAACCGTTGCCGTCCTGGGTGAACAGCACCAGCGCGCGCGTTGCGGCGGGCCTCGGCACGATTCCCCGGGTCGTCGCCTCGGGAGAGGCGATCTATCGTGGCAAGCTCGCCTTCGCCGAAGCCGAAGCCCGGGTCAGAGACTGTTGGGAGCCCTTTCACGCCGCCCTCGCTGCACTGATAGCCGGTACCCAGGCGCGATTTGGCACGTGCCTCCTGATCGACTGCCACTCGATGCCCGCTCCGCACGCGGCGTCCGGCCGGCGGGTCGATTTCGTCCTCGGCGACGCCCACGGCACGACGTGCGGCGCCGCGATCGTGCGCCTGATTGAGGAGGTTCTGTCCGGCCTCGGTTATCGGGTCCGCCGCAACGACCCTTATTCCGGCGGTTACATAACCCGCCATTACGGCCGGCCGCGTGAAAACGTTCATGCCCTCCAGATCGAGATTACCCGGGAGCTATACATGAACGAGCGGCGGATGGACCGCTTGCCGGGGTTTGCCCGGCTGCAGCGCGACCTCGAATCCCTTGTCTCCGCGCTCGAAGGCTGCACATCGAGCCTGGCCGCCGGGTAAAAAAATGGCGGCGCTTGAGGCGCCGCCAAGTTTAGGGAGGAAACGTCCAAGAAAAGCAGGCAGCCCGGCAAAGCCGTACTGCTGCAACGCGAAAGGTAGGCACTTGGATACCCCGTTGCAAGTCTTTTTTGCGCTGCGGCATAGCTTCCGCTGTTGGCTCAGCGCATCGTGAAGCTCCGGCCGGCAACGCCCTGGTAACCATGCCGGTGCGATGCTGCCGTCATGGCACTGCATCGACGCCGTTTCGGGCTGCTTTCGTGCCCGCCACGGCAGCCGGTCTCGCACTTGTCGCCGCCGGTGCTGGCCCTGTTGCTCGGGGTCCTCGGCCTTGTCCCGCGGCTGGCCCACGCTGCATTGCCGATCCTCGGAGGCATTGAGCCGGGCCAGCTTTGCCGCGCGGCAATCGTCTCGGCGGAGCAGAACACGGCGATCCCGAAGGGGCTGCTCGCCGCTATCGGGCAAGTCGAAAGCGGGCGCCGCGACCCCCTCAGCGGCGCCTATCTGCCCTGGCCCTGGACCGTGGATGCCAACGGGGATGGCCACTTCTACCCGACAAAGGCGGCTGCGATTTCTGCGGTCCGTGCATTCCAGGCGGCCGGCATCCGCTCGATCGATGTCGGCTGTATGCAGATCAACCTGCTGCATCATCCGAACGCCTTCGCCTCTCTTGACCAGGCGTTCGATCCACCGAGCAACGCCGCATACGCCGCTCGCTTCCTGAGCCAGCTCTACGGCGAGACCGGAAATTGGCCGGAGGCAGCAGCCTTCTATCACTCGACCACCCCCGTCCTCGCGGCAGATTATGAGCGCAAAGTGATGGCTGCATGGCCAGCAGCCCAGCGTCTCGCCGCGGGCATATCGGCGGCTCTCCCTCCCGGCGGATTGAGCGCGCCGACGGTGGTGGCCGGGGTTCGGGTATTCCGGCCGTTACCGGCTCCCTCCGGTCCGTTTGCCGGCCGTGTCGGCGCCCTCATGCTTGCCAACCGGCCGGTCCCTACGGGCGCACTGCTTCGCTCCGGCGGCTTCGTCCGCCACGGCCTCGCCTGGTATCGCGCGGCACCGGTGATGATCGCCTCGGGAACCTCCACGCTCCGCCGTTAAGCGTGAACTCTTAACAGGTTGTCCGCGACGCCGCTGCAAGCGCCACACGCCTACCGGCCGACGGCGTAACCTTGCATCCCGCGCGGATTCGCTCCGGCGAACATCTGTCCTCCCTCGATCCGGGCCGCCGAGAGACGGCCTTCTGACCAATCGTCACCCTTCTCGACGAGATGCCCGCGCCGGGCAAGATCGCCGCGCACCGCATCGCTGTAGCGCCCTTCGAGGACAAGCTTGCCCGGCCGTGCAACGCGGGGCCAGAAGCTCGACGGCCAGTGTTCGGTATGGAAGCTCGGCGCATCGATCGCCTGCTGGATGGTCAATCCGTAATGCACCATGCGCAGAAAGAACGTCAGCGACCATTGGTCCTGCTGCTCGCCGCCGGGCGTGCCAAAGGCCATCCACGGTTTCCCGTCACTGAGCGCGAACGAAGGTGAGAGCGTCGTGCGCGGGCGCTTTCTCGGAGCCAGGCTGTTCGGCAGGTCCGCAGTCAACCAGAACATCTGCCCGCGCGTCCCCATGCAGAAGCCGAGCTCCGGAATCACCGGAGAGGATTGCAGCCAGCCGCCGGAAGGTGTCGCGCTGACCATGTTGCCCGCGCGATCGATGACGTCGATATGGCAAGTGTCGGCGCCAGTCAGGCCAAGGCGCGCGAGCGTCGGTTCGCCGACACCCGGCAACGGGGCAAGCAGCTGAGCGCGGCTGGCAGCGTCCTGATCGACCCGCGCGGCGTACCCGGTGAGCCTCCCAGGCCGCAGAGCGAGTGACGCATGAGGCCCGACCAGGCGGCATCTTTCACTGTTGTAGCCGACGGAAAGCAGTTCTTCGAGTGGCACGGAGATGAACAGAGGATCGCCATAATAGGCCTCGCGGTCGGCATAGGCGAGCTTCGCGCATTCGACGATCGTGTGCACGAACTCCGCCCCAAACGGGTCCATCGCCGCGAGATCGAAGTTCCTGAGCAGCGCAAGCTGCTGCAGGAACACCGGGCCCTGGCTCCACGGCCCACACTTCAGCACCGTGTAGCGGTGGTACGCGAGCGCGACGGGCTCTTCGACGCTGGCTTGCCAGCCGGCGAAATCGTCCGCTGCAAGCAGCCCGCGATGCCTCTCGCCGGAAGCGTCGAGCACTTCGTTCTTGCCAAAGAACCGATCAACCGCTTCGGCGACAAACCCGCGATACCAGGCCGACCGCGCCGCCTCGATGCGTGCCTCGCGCGATGCTCCCTGCGCCTCCTTGAGGATCCGCCGGTAGGTTGCGGCGAGCGCAGGATTGGCGAACAGGCTGCCAGGCAGAGGCACCGCGCCATGCGGCAGATAGACGGCGGCGCTGCTTGGCCATGCGTCCTCGAATAACGGGCGGACCGTCTCGATCGCGGCGGCAACCCGCGGCACCAGATGCACGCCATGCGTCGCGTAGCCGATGGCAAATGACAGCACATCGGCAAGCTCCCACGTGCCCCAGTCGCGCAACAGCAGGCACCATGCATCGAACGCGCCCGGCACAACCGCCGGCAGGAGGCCGGTGCCGGGGATCAGGTCCAGCCCAAGCGCCGAAAACCGCTCGATCGTCGCGGCGGCCGGCGCCACACCTTGCCCGCAGATCACGTGTTGCGTGCCGCTTTTTGCACAATGGATGATGATCGGGGCACTCCCCGCGGGCCCATTCAGGTGCGGCTCGGCCACTTGCAGAGTAAAGGCGGTGGCAGCCGCGGCATCGAACGCGTTGCCACCCCGTTCGAGCACTGCCATGCCGACCTGGCTTGCGATCCAATGTGTGCTCGCAACCACGCCGAAGGTCGCGGCGATCTCGGGTCGGGTCGTGAACACCGTCCCCTCCTTGTTTCAGCTTGCTGACGTCCGCTGCCACGGTAGCGGATTTGGCGTTCCGGGCAAATTGCCGGATCAGTGACACAGCCATCTCCCTCTTGGCCGATGCGGCAGTGCCTGCGCCAACTCAGTGCAGCTTGACCACCGGCTGCGCATGCCTGGAAAGCCTCCGCCCAAGCACAGTGAAAGCGGTCTTCGCGAAGCCGTGGAGGGCCGTCTCGTGCATGATGTAGAGCGAGCGGTACATCAGGCGCGCGAAATAGCCCTCGATAAAGAAGCCTTTGCCCACCAGCGCTCCCATGAGCTGGCCGATCGTCGAGTATTTGCCGAGCGACACCAATGAACCGAAGTCGCGATAGACGAAGGGACGCAGTGGTTTGCCCGTAAGCCGGCGCTGTAATTGCAAAAAGAGATGCGAGGCCTGTTGGTGCGCCGCCTGCGCGCGCGGCGGCACCCGGTCCAAAGAGCCGGCACGTGGACAGGATGCGCAGTCACCGATCGCGAATACGTCTTCACTTCGTGTTGCCTGCAGGTTGGAGTTCACGACCAGCTGGTTGAAGCGATTGGCTTCGAGGCCGAGCTCGCGCAGTACCGACGGCGCCTTGATGCCCGCGGCCCAAACGACGAGCTCGGAGGGAATGAACTCGCCATCTGCCAGACGTACCCCTGCCTCCGTGACTTCGCTGACCCGCGCCCCGGTGCGCACCTCGACCCCGATGTTGTTGAGCAGTGTGCGCGTCGCGACGGCGATTCGCGGCGGTAGCGCCGGCAGGATTCGCTCCGCCGCCTCGATCAGGACAATGCGCACATCCCGTTCCGGATCGACCCGGTCAAGGCCGTAAGCAAGCACCTCGCGGATTGTCCGGTGCAATTCCGCGGCAAGTTCCGTGCCGGTTGCGCCCGCCCCGATCACGACGACATGCAGTTGCCCGGCACGCACCGGCTCTGCCTGCGTCTGAGCGCGGATGCAGGCATTGACGAGGCGGCGGTTGAATCGCACTGCCTGCCCTGGCGTCTCCAGCGGGATGGCGTGTTCGATCACCCCGGGGGTAGAGAAATCGTTGGTGACGCTGCCGACCGCAATCACCAGGGTGTCATAAGGGATGGAGCGCGGCGGTGTGATCGGTCGGCCTTCGTCATCGACCGTTGCGCCGAGGCGCACTTCTTTGCGCACGTAATCAAGTCCGACCATCTCACCGAAATGGAAGCGAAACCCATGCCAGTGCGCCTGTGCGAGGTAATCGAGCTCGTGCTCGCCCGGATTCATGCTTCCGGCGGCAATCGCATGCAAAAGTGGCTTCCAGAGATGGGTCCTCGCTTTCTCGATCAGGACGATCTCGGCGCGGCCAGGCTTGCCCAACCGGTTGCCGAGCCGTGTCACGAGCTCGAGGCCCGCGGCGCCGCCGCCTGCCACGACAATTCGATGCCGCGACGGAGGATGCGATGCCGGAGCCGTACGAGATGTACCCGCCGCGCCTGCGGTGATCGCCGGGGTGGATTCCGCGCCGAGCCCCATCATTGCCTCATCCTGAGAGCCGGCCGCTGCTTCGACCTAGAGCAATATCGCCCTGACCGGAATCGCCAGATGCCGGTCACGGTGATGAAATTGCTCGAGAAAACAAACACGGAGCATGTTCAGTCAACCTGAACATGCGCGAAGCGGGTCGAACCGTTGGCCTCCGCCATCGTTTCCATGCGGAGACTTTCCGACCCCTCCGCCTGCCCGACAAGGGCGGCCTGCCGGACCGCCGTTTAGAGCAATATCACCCTGACTGGAGTCGCCAGATGCCAATCAGGGTGATAAAATTGCTCGAGAAAACAAACCTAGAGTGTTCAGCCAGCCGGAACGCGCGCTAGGTGCCGCGGCGCGCCCGCTCCGCGACCGTCGTGACCAGCGCTTGCCGCGCCGCCGCCACGACCCCCGACCAATCTTCAGGGCGTTGCTGGCGGAATTGCCGCAAGCTCGGATACCAAGGGCTGTCTGTCCTGCCGAGCAGCCAGCGCCAGCACGTATCGAACCGATTGAGCAGCCACACCCGCTTGCCGAGCGCTCCGGCGAGATGAACGACGGCGGTATCAACGCTGATGACCAGGTCGAGTGCCGTGATCAGTGCGGCGGTATCGGCGAAATCGCCGAGCGCGCCAGGAAACGAGAGAATCGGCATGTCCGCCGGCGACGGACCCGGCTGCAACGAAACGAAGCATGCCCCGGGCACCTCCAGGAGCGGGGCAATCAGCGGTCTCGGGATCGAGCGCCTGGCATCGGCCGGGTATTCTGGATTGCCTGCCCAGGCGAGGCCGACCTTGAAGCCGGGATACCGCCGAAGCCTCTCCCGCCACTCGCCCGCGGCGACCGGAGGCGCGAAAAGGTAAGGCGTCGTCGCAGGGATCGTCTCAAGCGTCGTGCGCAGGCGGTGCGGCAGGCTCATCAGCGGGCAACGCAGGTCGGCATGCGGAACGGGTGCGCCGCGGGCGATGACGTGCGGTGCGCGAGCGAGCGTGCCAAACAGCCGCACCAGCGGCGGCGGCACTTCGAGGATTACCCGCTGCGCCTGGACCAGGGGGACGAACCGGCAGAACTGGATCGCATCGCCGAAGCCCTGCTCGGCGTGCACGAAGAGCACCCGCTCGCCAATAGCCTCGCCTGCCCAGAGCGGCGGCGGCAAGCTGCGTTGCGCAGCACCGCGCCGTTCGAATCGCTTCTCGTAGCGGGCAAAACCTTCCGCGAGCCGTCCGGCCAGCAAGAGTGCCACGCCGAGGTTGTAATGAGTCTCCGCTTCGTCCGGTGCGATTTTCAGTGCACGGCGATACGCCGCCAGCGCCTCCTGGGTCCGGCCGAGCGCGACCAGTGCATTGCCGAGATTCGTCTCCGCTTCGGCATAACCGGGCCGTAATCTCAGAGCGCTGCGCAGTGCAGCCAGCGCTGCGTCGAAGCTGCCTCTGCCGGTCAGCGCGACGCCAAGATTGTTGTGCGCCTCTGCATAAGCGGGATCGATCGCGAGCGCCCGGCGCAAAAGGGCCTCGGCCGCCGGCTGGTCCCGCCGGGCCGCGAGGACGGTCGCGAGCGTGTTGAGCGCTTCCGGAAAGTCTGGCGCCAGCGCGAGTGCCTGGCGGAGCGAGGCTTCCGCCGCCTCCGGCCGGCCGCGGCGGCAGAGGAGGGCGCCGAGATTGGCGTGCGCCTCGGCAAGCCTGGGCTCGCCGCCGATCGCCGCACGAAAATGGGACTCGGCCGCATCCCATTGCCCACGTGCTTCGAGCGCGCTGCCGAGGTTATTGTGCGCGCGGGCGTGCGTCGGCAACAGCGCAACCGCGTTACCGAAGGCATGAATCGCCTCCTCCAGCCGGCCGAGGCGCGCTGCCAGGACCCCGATGTCGTAATGAAGGTCCGGATTTTGCGAATCCAGCGCAAGGGCCGCGCCGAGCGCCAGATGCGCCTCTTCGATGCGCCCGAGAGCGGCGAGAACGCGCGCCAGATTGGCCCGATAGAGTGCGACGCCCGGCGCCAGCGCGATTGCCCGTCCGATCGCTATGACTGCCTCGAGAGGGCGGCCACATTGGTGGACCAAGAGACCACGGAGATGCCACGCCTCGGCATCGTCCGGCGAGCGGGTCAGCAGCGCACGGTACAACGCATCCGCACCGCGCAAATCGCCTGCCCGGTGGCGGTTCAGCGCGTCGCGCAGCAGTGGGGAAACGGTCGCCATGACCCAAGGTTAAGCAGCCGAGGTTTGCAATCTGCGAACACGGACGTACCCAATCTCACAGACAGTTACATTTCGACACACTCCGCAAAGGCTTGATTAGCACCTGAGCTTGCACCTTCTGCGTCATGGAAGCGGAGCCGAGCATGCAATCCGTTCTCGCCCGCGAGGGCGTCGAGGTCATTGCCGTCGATCAGCCGGATCCGGGGCTCTTCGCCGCAATCATCCGTCCGCTTGCGGCCTTCAACGCGACGTTTGCCGGGGCGGCCGGGTTCCGGCCGCTGCTGCTTGCTCTGCGCGCACCGCCCGGTGGCGAGGTCGTGGGCGGCCTTGCCGCTGAGATGGTCTATGGCTGGCTGTCTATCCAGGCGCTCTTCGTGCCGCAACGGCTGCGCCGGCAGGGCATCGGTGCACGGCTCCTTCGTGCCGCCGAGGTGGAGGCCCGTCGGCGCGATCTCAGCGGCATGGTCGTGAATACGTTCAGCTTCCAGGCTCGTCCGTTTTACGAGCGCATGGGCTTCAACCACTTCGGCACTCTGGAAGGGTGCCCTCCCGGCCATCGCTGCTTTTACCTCTGCAAGCACCTCGCAGCTGGCGCTGGTACGGCCCGGCAGCTCCCTCGCGCCTACTCTCACTTGCCGCCCGCCGCCACCGCCTGACGCTGCGTGCCGCGGCGCAACGGACCGGCGAGCGAACGAGCATCGTTGCGCCGCTTCTGAGAGCGGCTCCAACTTCTTCGCTCGACCAGCGGCGGCCAACGCGTGCGCAAGGACGCACGCCCAGCAAGCTCACTTGGTGAACGAGAGTACCGCCAACAATTGGCCCTGCGTGGCTGCGCCTACGCCGAATGCTGCAAACACTCGGCTTCTTCGGCGCCGTCCGACCTGTCGGCCGCGTCCAGACGACGGGCAATGTTGCGTTCTGATGCGAGGTCATTCCACGCCGATGCGAGCGCGCACACCAGCGCGCCGGAACCACGAAAAGTTCCGAGCCGGAAATCTTGCTGCAAAGCACAGCTCACCAGTCGACGAGGCGCCGATCACCGCGGAGGCGATCATGTTCGGCTGGTCGATCGACCGGATCATCCAGCCCGAGGAGAACTACCAGACCGCAGCGCCCTTGCCCGAGCAGCGCGACAAGCGATCCGATTTGCCCAGCGCGGCCACACAATAGATTAGCGCAGGATTCCCGTTGCCGTAGAATGGGCCGATTCGCTCGATAACGATAAATTGACCCGCAAGGATGATACCCGTTCGGGGCTGAGCGAGGCATAGGGCTCCGCGTCTTGCTTGCGCTAAGGCTCCATGCCCGCGATCGATCGCAGTGGCGGCTCCGGTGACGAAATCCGAAGCAGCGGAGCCAAGGAACATGACAGCCCCCGGGGAGGCCGTTGGGCTTGCACCAATGCCCTTCCCCTGGCGTGGGGCCCGACACCACCCGCTCGATCGAGCTTGCAGTATCGCTGCGCAGACGGCCCGAGCCACAGTTGGTGGCAGACGTCCGGCTACACGGGCCTTTTGCCTTGCGCCAAACGGCTCCGCCGATACGGCTTGGAACGGCTGCCTGCCGAGACGACACAGCTTTGCCTGGCCATCGGTTCACAAGTCTCGGTCGCCCGACCGGGACATAACCGACGTTAACTATCACTTTGCTGGATATTTACTGCCCATAAAGCTATAGGCTGCTTGCCTTGGGTCGTGCTCAGGTGGTCCCGGAGGCGTTAGGATGCCGGCATGAGGTACGAGCGACTAAACAACGATGATAAGCTGAGGCACGTGGTGTTCGAGACGGCCGGCTCGCCGTGGCCAGGCCGGGGTTGGGAGAGGTACGCGCTTAGGCGCCCTGCCGTAGCTTGCCTGCGACCGCGTCCTCGCTCGTGGGTCGCGGGATCGCTCCGCGGGTGCACACTCGATGGGTGAGCCCGCGCGCATGGCGGCAACCTCTTCACTGCGCCAGCGGATTAATTCTCGCCTGCGCAGCCGCCCGGACACCGAACACGAGATGAGCCTTAACCGGCTCATCTTCATCATCGCGATCGCCACGTATCGTCTCGCCTGTGGTGCGCCCCTTGACGGGCCTGCGCTGATCGGCCTCGGCGTCAGTATGATTGGCGCGATAGCGATCGTGCTGCACATCCTCGCCCGACCAGCGGTGAATGTACCTCGGCGGTTTGTGGCTCTTGTCTGGGACATCGGCTTCGTCGCGTATGAGATGCATGTCGGGGGCGAGCAGACAGCAGTCCTCTATCCTGTCTTTCTTTGGGTCATCTTTGGCAACGGTTTTCGCTTCGGCATCGCCTATCTACGCGTTGGGATGCTGGTCAGTCTCGCCGCCTACGCGGCCGTCGTCGCCACTACACCGTTCTGGTATCGTTTGCCAGCACTCGCCGCGGGCCTGATGATCGGGCTCCTCATCTTGCCGCTCTATGCGGGCGTGCTGATTCGCAAGCTTTCGACAGCGAAAGAGCAGGCGGAAGCGGCCAATCGCGAGAAAGCTCAGTTTCTCGCAAGCGTCAGCCATGAACTGCGTACTCCCCTCAATGCCGTGATGGGCATGGGGGCGATGCTGCTCGATACCAGGCTCGATGAAGAGCAGCAGGACATGGCGCGGACCATGCAGGATGCGGGCCGCGCTTTGTTGTCTCAGATCGAGAGCATCCTCGGGTTTGCCCGCGTAGAAGCGGGACGGATGCCGTTCACGGAGGTGGATTTCGATCTCCTCTCGGTGCTCACCGAGACCCGCACCATGCTGCGCGCTCAATGTCGCGACAAAGCGCTCTGGTTCGGTGTCCGAATCACCCCGCGCACGCCCGTGTCGCTCTTCGGCGATGAGCAGCACCTGCGTGAGATATTGCTCAATCTCTGTGCCAATTCCGTGAAGTTCACCGAGTCCGGGAGCATCGTCATTTCCGCCGACGCTGAGCCGCTCGCCGCCGGCCGCGTGCGCCTGCGCTTTGAGGTTTCCGATACCGGCATCGGGATCGCCGCCGACGCGCGTGATCGCATCTTTGACCGGTTCACCCAGGCTGACCCCTCGATCGCCAATCGCTACGGCGGCACCGGTCTTGGTCTGGCAATCTGCCGGCGCCTGGTCCAGCACCTCGGCGGCGAGATCGGCGTCGCGAGTGAGTTCGGCAAAGGAAGCCGCTTCTGGTTCTCGATACCGCTCGGCGAGCGCCCGGCACCAGTGCTCGCTGCTGCGCAGCTTAACGAGCTCACAACAATTGTCCTGACCAACCGGCCTTCGCTCAGCGGACCATTAGCCGAGGTGATGCGCGCCGCTTCCCTTGCGCCGCTTTGTTGCACCGGGACCGCCGAACTGATCGCATCGGTGCGCAAGGCCGGTCGGCGCGGCGCGCTCGTCCTGCTCGACGAACAACGGCTCTCCCAGGCCCCCGATGCGGTCGCGGAAGCCCTGCGCCGCAGCGACCCGCTCTGCAGAATGACCCTGGTCCTGCTTTCCCACCGCACTGAAAGCAGCGACTCCGACCGGGTATTCAACATGGTCCTACCCAGGGTGCCGGATCTCGATGCCCTGACGGCCGCTGTCCGGTTGGCCGTCGCCGCACTTCCTCCGCGCGATGAAAAGCCGGCTGCATCGATATCCGCTTCGGCCCACGCGCTGAAGGTCTTGGTCGCCGACGACAACCGGACCAACCAGAAGGTAATCGCGAAAATTATGGAACGCGCGGGCCATTCCGTCATGCTGGTTGGCAACGGAGAAGCGGCGCTCGATGCCCTCGAAGAGTCGGCATTCGATGTCGTGCTGATGGATGTCAACATGCCGAAGATGGACGGTTTGGAGGCAACAAAGCTCTATCGAATGGCCGAGCTTTCCGGGCCGCGTCGGCCGATCATCGGCCTCACTGCGGACGCCACGCCGCAGATGCGGGAACGCTGCCTCAGCGCCGGCATGGACAGCTGCGTCATCAAGCCGATCGAGCCACAGCGGCTTCTTGATACCGTTGCATCCTTCACGCCCAAAAAGCCAGCACCTCCCGAAGCGCCCTCCGAAGCGGAGGCCCAAGTCACCGATATCGCGTCTCACCCGCAATTTCGCGTCGTATCGCCGCCTGTGCTGGATTCCGCCATGCTCGGGGAACTTGAGCGCCTCGGGGGCAAGGACTTTGTCGATGATCTGGTGGCGGGGTTCCTGGAGGACGCCACGGAGGTTCTTGAGGAGCTGGAGGCAGCATGGAACGCGCGTGACGGCATGCAGTTTCGTGCGCGGGCACATGCCGTCTGCAGCGGGGCATCGAACATCGGCGCGCGCCGCGTCCATGAGCTCTGTCGGCCGTGGAATACCCTCAAAGACGCGGAAATCGCGGAGCATGGCGGCGCGTACGTCGCCGAGCTCACCGGCGAGTTGGGGCGACTGCGCCAGCATTTGGCGCACCTGCGCACAATTCAGGAGCGCCCGGGCTGAGCGCCGCGTGAGCGCTATCTCGGAATAAGGCGGAACCGGATCGAGCGGTCGGGTCGGGTTACGATGACGCTGACTGGCCGCGGCATGCGTTGCTCTGCTGGTTCCACCCGGAAGTTCTTCAGCATCGAGGCCAGGACCAACATCAGCTCCGCCATCGCAAACGCGGCGCCGATGCAGATCCGCCGGCCGGCGCCGAAGGGCAGATATACGAAACGTGACGGTTGCGGTGCCTCCGGCAGGAAGCGAGAAGGGTCGAACGTATATGGATCCTGCCAGAAACGGCTGTGATGGTGTAGGATCCAGGGGGCGATCACGACGTGGGTGCCGCGCGGTATTTCGATCCCGTCCGCGCAGTCGTCCGCTTGCGCCAGCCGGTTCATGACTGCGACCGGCGGGTAAAGCCTGAGTGATTCACTCGCTGTCGCGCGGGCGTACACAAGCTCGGCGAGCAGTTGCTCGGAGTGCTCCGGCAGCAAGTTGGCAGCGGCCGCTTCTTCCGCCAGGCGCTCTTGCTCGCGTGGTGCGTGTGCGAGAACGCAGAACGCCCAGAACAGCCCGAGGCTGGTCGTCTCGTGGCCGGCGATCAGCATGGTGTTGACCTCATCGAGAATTTCCTGGCGGGAAAGGCCTGCTCCGCTCTCAGGATCACGGGCAGCAACCATCGCCTCGATCAGGTCACGCGCACGCTGGTCTGGCGGGTGGTTGAGGCGGCGGTCCATGAACCGCTCCATCACCCGCATCATATCTGCATGGAACCGCCGGCGCGGAATGTCGTGCGGCGATGGAAGCCAAAGTGGTAGCAGGAAGTCGAGCGTGCGCGGATGCCCAAGCCGGTCAGTGAAACGCTCGAGATAGCGCCGTAAAGTCCGCCCTTCATCACCCGGATCGACCGAGAACATCGTCCGCGCGGCGATCTCCAGTGCGAGGTGCCGCATTTCCTGCAGGAGGTCGACCGGCTCGTCGGCGCGCTCGGCGACTCTCTTGACCCATCTCAGCGCGGAATCAAGGATGATTTCGCCCAGCAATGGAATGACACGTGGCGCGAACAGGGGCGCCAAGATGTGGCGGTGGCGGCGCCAAACCTCCCCCTCACTGATAATGAGCCCATCCCCGAGCATCGGTTGCAACGTCCGGTAAGACGCGGGGGGGCGGCGATAATTGCCGGAGTTGTCAAGTAGTACATGGCGGATCGCCGACGGCTTCGCCAACAAAAGCCGCTTGGCTCCGAAGAGATTCTGGGTGACGCTCTCCGCTTTGTAGGCGGCCTCAGGGAAGCTCGCCAGCACGTCGGTCGAGAGGAGCCGCGCGAGTCGAAACGAACCGGGGCTTCCCCGTGGGGCTGGGAACGTGGGCGCAATGTACCGGGGCTCTGTCCCGCCTGTCGGTCCGCAAGGTAGGTCGATGTTGGCTTGTTCTGATGCATTTACCGGCACCGATCACCCCCCTCCATACCCTCCAGCTGACCTCAACCGTAGCACGAATTTGTGCTTGGGGATAGACAATCTGCAACCAGAGACGCGGAAGCAATCCCACTCACGCAATGCCAATTCGGAGGCAGCCGGCTTTCCCTACGGTCGGTATGCGATCCGGGTCGTTGCTTCGCCCTGTTTTTAGCCCCTCGGCGACGAGTATGGAGCGCGCTCCCCGGCCGGCCGGCCAGTTCAATGGAGTTTCGTATTGAAGCCGCGACCATGCAGCCGTCGGAGGTCGTGTGGTCCCGCCTGATTGCCTGGACCGTCAGCGAAATGATCTCGAGCACATCGACACGGATTGGGAGCCTGCCGTGCTCAATCGCGGGCGCCTTGGTCGAAATGCCGGAAACCGCAGCCGGCTTGCTCTCCTCGTCTAATTGGGTGGTCGTCAAAACGCAGCCGCGCAGCCTGCGCTCGGCGCTGGTGTTTCTTCGGCCAGGTTGCCAGCAGTGGAAGCCCCGCCTGCTGCTGGGGCGCCCCGCCGCCGGCGCCACTGGCAGCGGCGTTGCGGCAACCACCACTGCCGCAATCACCGCCGTTGGTCTCCGCCCTGGCGCCGGCCTTTGCCAGTCTCCTTGGTGCCTCCAGTGACAGAAGCGGCCGCATGCGCTAATCGAGCCCGCGTAATTCCACCCCGCCCGACCGGCAATGATCAGCAGCAACGATATCCGCGCCACATTCCTCGACTACTTCAGAAGCAACGGCCACACCGTGGTGCCGAGCTCCTCCCTGGTGCCACGCAACGACCCGACGCTCCTCTTCACCAACGCCGGGATGGTCCAGTTCAAGAACGCCTTCACCGGGCAGGAGAAGCGTTCCTACAACCGCGCGGCCACCGCGCAGAACTGTGTCCGCGCCGGTGGCAAGCACAACGATCTGGACAATGTCGGCTACACCGCCCGCCATCACCCGTTCTTCGAGATGCTCGGCAACTTCAGCTTCGGGGACTATTTCAAGG
>JBOHMN010000391.1:0-1701 GCA_050730175.1 Acetobacteraceae bacterium
GGAACCTATGAGCGTGCGTTCGCGACCGGGCGGGAACTGATGGAGGGATTTTCGGAAATCCTCTCCGAGCAGGGCGTTCCGGCGCAGGTCCTGGGCGTGCCCCCGCTCTTCGACGTGATATTCAGGCGCGGGGAAGTCGCGGACTACAGGGCAACGCTCGAGGCGAACGCCGCTATGCAGAAGCGCTTCAATCGCCGCCTCCTCGAAGCGGGAGTCCTACGGGGCTCGACCAAATTCTATCTTTCGCTTGCGCACGATGCGGCGGATGTCCGCCATACGCTCGAGGCATTCCGATTTGCGACCGAGGCCACGACCAAGGCGCACGAACCGGCATAAGACGTCAGTCGTATCATTTCCTGAATCTCGAGGCATGCGGATGATCGCATGAGTGGTTCGTTGCCGCGCGTGAGCTGTGTCATGCCGACCTATGAGCGGCCCGCGTTCGCGCTGCAGTCGGTGCAGTATTTCCTGCGCCAGGACTACCCTGACCGGGAGCTACTCATCCTCGATGACGGCAGAGAGGGGATTCTCTCGCGGCTGCCAGATGACCCCCGTATTCGCTACATCCGTCTGCCGCGCCTCGCGATCGGCAGCAAGCGAAATATCGGATGCAGCCTCGCGGAGGGCGAGATCATCGCCCAGTGGGACGACGATGACTGGTACGGACCCGATCGTCTGTCGGCGCAGGTGCGCCCGCTGATCGAGGGACGTGCGGAGATCACCGGCCTGACTGGCACCCTGACCTTTGACCTCCGGTCCTGGCAGGCCTGGCGGTGCACGCCGCGCTTGCATCGCAGCATGTACCGCCACGACGTGCATGGCGGAACGCTCGTCTTTCTTCGCTCGTGCTGGGAAAGGTATGCACGCTATCCGGATCGTTCACTCGCGGAGGATGCGCGCTTCCTCACTCGCGCGGTGCGCGCGGGTGCCCGCCTCGGGAAGATCGACGATACGGGGTTGTTCGTCTACATACGCCACGGCACCAACACGTGGTCGTTCCGCTGCGGGCGCTTTCTGGATCCCGGCGGCTGGCAGGCGACTCCGGAGGTTCCGCTGCCGCCCGAGGATCGGGCATTTTACGTCGCGCTCTCGGGTGCCAGCGCCGAAACGCGTGCGTGCTGGCCGGCGGGCGGACCGTTCCGTCATGCAATCAGCCGCGTGATTGCGGCAATTGCTGCGTAGCCGGCGGAGAAAGGTTACTCAAGCACTTCCCAATTTGCCGCCAGCACGCGATGGCAACCAGGGGTCGCGCACCGATCGGCCCCATCGGCGGGGTCTTTGACCATTCTTGCTGTCGCTATCCCGCTGCACGGTGGTGATGCGCGCGCGAGATGGAAAGAGCCTGCCTTGCCAGAGGAGCGGCTGCGAGCTTACCTCGCGCGTGCCGATGATGGATCCTGCAAAAGCTTCTGCCCGACTTGCCGTCGATATCGGCGGCACTTTTACGGATCTCGCGCTCGAGCATCCGGGCGGGCTCGCGACCGCCAAGATTTTGACGACGCCGGCGGCTCCCGAGGAGGCCGTGATCGAGGGAATTCGCGGAATACTCGCGAGGGCCGGTCTTGAGCCGGGCGCTATCGGCATCGTTATTCATGGGACGACGCTTGCTACCAACGCGATCATCGAGCGTAAGGGCGCACGCACGGCGTTGATCACGACAGCCGGCTTCCGTGACGTGCTCGCGATGCGCAACGAAAGCCG
>JBOHMN010000392.1:0-5333 GCA_050730175.1 Acetobacteraceae bacterium
CCTTTCTTCCTTACACCATTGTCAAAGAACAAAACGCCCCCGGCCCAGCCGATGCCGGCTGATCCGCTTGCGGCGCGTTTCGGTTAATTAGCAAGGCGGCCCGGTCCTGTCAACGGTGATCTGTGAACGGCGGCGTGAGGGGTGAGGGGGCGGTTTTGGGGTGGTGCTGGCGGGGGCCGAGGGGACGCGAGCCAGCAAAGCACGCACCGCAGGCAGACCCGGGAGCGCGTGACCCAGGCGGTGGAGCGCGCACGGCAAGCTGCAAGGCAGAGAAGGAAAGAGCGGTTCACTGCGCTTCTGCGCCACGTCAATCCGGACACGCTGCGACTGGCGTTCTACGCGCTCAAGGGCAAGGCCACAGCGGGCGTCGATGGGGAGAGGTGGGAGGACTACGAGGGGGACCTCGAGCTGCGGCTCGCGGCTCTGCATGCCCGGCTCCATCGGGGATTGCGCGAGAGACGGCACGCGGCGATCGCCGACCAGGGGCAATGGCCGCGGCAAACCGGCTCCGGCTTCTTCGCGTACCACGCCGTGCCGACCAATCGACAGGCCGTTGCGGCGTTCCGCTACCATGTTCTCGATCTCTGCGGGGACCGCACAGTAATGCGCGTCCCTTGTACGTTGCGACTTGTTTGGCGGGTACGATATCTCGCCAAACAGCAAGGAAAGCGGTGAGCCTCATGCGTCCCTTCGGTCAAAGAACCTGTGCGGTAGATACGGCCCCGCTTCTCCAAGCTCCGCTGTTCATGCCGGACGGTATCCAGGGACGCGGCGTGCCGCTGATCCCGTGTACAAGGTGGCCAGACGCGGAGCCTTGCCGTGTTCAACCCCTAAAATGGTAGCGAGAAGTGAGTGACTCTGTAGTTGGAATCGATGTTTCCAAGGAGACCTTGGATGCAAACTGCGCGTGGGGCCAGCACAAGCACGTCAGGACCTTCGACAACAGCCCGGATGGTTGGAAGCTGGTTCTGTCGTGGATCAAGGCTATGGGGAGCAAACAAGCCCATGTCTGCATGGAAGCGACCGGTCGTCACAGCCTCGGCGTAGCGCTGGCGCTGCACGACGCGGGCCACGTTGTCAGTGTCGTCAACCCGGCTCAGATCCGCGACTTCGCCCGAACCAAACTGGGTCGCAACAAGACCGATAAGGTCGATGCCGCCCTGATTCGCGAGTATGCCGAGTTATTCAGGCCGAAGCCGTGGTCGCCACCGTCGCCGGCGATGCGGCGACTTGGCGAGTTGCAGACTGTACGTGCGGGCATCGTCAGCAACCGGGCGGAGTGGAAAAACCGTATTGCCAGCGGTCTCGGCGACAGGAAGGCGACCGCGCTGGCCGCCGCGACGATTGAACATTTCACCAACCAACTTGAGGCGATCGACAGAGCTATCGCCGAGACGATTGATCAGGACCCCGCCCTGCGCGGCACACGTGACCTCCTGCTCAGCGTCATCGGCGTCGGTGAGACGCTGGCTGCGTTGCTGCTGACAGAGATGCCCGAGCCTGGTGTTCTTCGTCGGAGCGGCGAGCTGGTTGCCTATGCCGGCCTCAACCCGAGCCACCATCGATCCGGCTCCTCGATTGACCGCCCGACGCGCATCTCAAAGATAGGCAACGCTGCGCTGCGATCGGCGCTCTACATGCCCGCGTTGTCCGCGATGCGCTTCAACCCCGCGGTCGCCGCGCTCGTCGCACGGCTGAAAAGCGCGGGTCGCCTGAAACCTAAACAAATCGTCGTCGCGGCGATGCGCAAGCTCTTGGTTCTCTGCTTCGGCGTGCTCAAAACAGGTAAACGCTTCAATCCGGCCATCGCCATGCCAGCCTAATACGGTCTATTCCCTATTCCGCTGTTCGATTGGGGTTGATCATTCCGCCGTCCCGATCTGACGCCCCATGGGCGGCGCGCGGAGCGGAGGTCAAGGAGGGCCGAAGGCCCGCGGTAGCGCCTTGTCCTTGACCGCAGCGAGCACGCCGGCATCCTCAAACAGATCGATCACCCCTCAATTCGGGCTTGACCCGTAACACGGTATCTACCGCGATCGGCGCCGCGCGGAGAGCGCGCGACGCCTCGCAATGGCGGCGAAAAGAGTGCGCGACGGTGCGGCTTGTTTTACGCCAGCGGCAGGTTGCCGAGGAAATCCCGCTTGCCGACGTCCACGCCGTTGTGGCGAAGGACAGCGTAGGCTGTCGTGACGTGAAAGAGCAGGTTCGGATAGACGAACCCGAACAAAAAGTCGCGGCCCTTGAAGCGCAGCTCGTGTCCGCCGCTCTTGAAGGTGATGACCCGCTCCTCCGAGCCATCGATCTGGGCCGGCCGGAACCCTTGCAGATAATCCACCGCCTTCCTGACGCGCGTCTCGAGCTCGGGGAAAGTGGTCTCGGTATCCGGCCAGCTTGGCACCTCGATGCCGGCGAGCCGCGCGATGCCGCCCTTGGCCCGATCGGTTGCCACCTGGACCTGGCGAAGCAGCGGGAACATGTCCGGCGCGAGGCGGGCTTGCAGCAGGACCGAGGGATCGATCTTGCGCGCCGCGGCGAATGCGGCGCTCTTTGCGAGCACTCCGGAGAGTGCATCGAACATCTGCACGAACGGCGGCACCAGCGCCTGATGCATCGAGATGGTCATATGAGCGTTACCCGGATCGGTTGCGAAGCTACAAGCGTAGCGCACGCGAGCGAAGTAGGCCATGCGATGAAATCATGACGATGCCATGCGATGCGCTCATGCGGCGACAAGTGCGTTGTACCGGGGGCCGGCGCAAGGCGCTCCGCAATCTGGATTGCCGCGCCACGCCGCGCGCTGAAATTAAAGCGCGCGGCGTTGAGGAACCGTGAGCGCTGGGAGAGGGCGAGCCCGAGCGAGCGGTCAGGATTTAGCGAGGGCGGGAGCTTCTTTCTCTGCCAGTTTGCGCAATTCCTCCACCACCTCGGGATTGGCGAGTGTGGAGACGTCCCCGGCGTCCTTGCCGCTCGAAACGGCCGCGAGCACGCGGCGCATGATCTTGCCCGAGCGCGTCTTCGGCATGTCCGGTACGATCCAGACCTTGCGGGGGCGCGCGATCGGGCTGATCTCGGTGGTGACGGCCTGGGAGATACGGTTTTCGAGCTCGCGACTCGCCTTGACGCCAGGCTTGAGCGAGACGAAGAGATCGGGGACGCGGCCTTTGATCGCGTCGGCGACCGGGACCACCGCGGCCTCGGCAACCTCGGGCACGGTGAGTGCCGCGCTTTCGATTTCCTTGGTTCCGAGGCGGTGGCCGGCAACGTTGATCACGTCGTCGATGCGGCCGAGGACGCGATAATAGCCGTCCTTCGCCAACATTGCCCCGTCACCCGAGAAATAGGGCCAGTCACGCCAGTCCTTGCTGTCCTTCTTTTTGTTGTAACGGGCATAGTACTGCTGGACGAAGCGTTCGTTATCCCCCCAGATCGTCTGGAACATGCCGGGCCAGGGATTGCGGATGCACAAGTTGCCCGCCTTGTCTGAGCCGGCCGGGAGTTCGTTGCCGTCGTCGTCGTAGATCACCGGGTAAATGCCCGGCAGCGCGGGACCGGCGCTGCCCGGCTTCATGGCGTTGAGAGCGGGGGCGGTGCTGCAGAGGAAGCCGCCGTTCTCCGTCTGCCACCAGGTATCGACGATCACCGCTTCGCGCTTGCCGATGCTCTCGTAGTACCAGCGCCAAACCTCTGGCTCGATGGGTTCGCCGACGGTGGTCATGTGTTTGAAGTGGTAGCTGTACTTCTTGGGCTCGTCCGGGCCGGCGCGACGCAGTGCGCGCACGGCGGTCGGCGAGGTGTGGAAGATGTTGACGTCGAGCTGTTCGGCGATCCGCCACGGGCGTCCCGCGTCCGGGTAGGTCGGGACACCTTCGTAGATGACGCTCGAAGCGGCCAACGCCAGCGGGCCATAGACGATGTAGGAATGGCCGGTGATCCAGCCGAGATCGGCCATGCACCAATAGACGTCTTCCGGATGGATGTCCTGATAGTATTTCGACGTGGCGGCGACGTACGAGAGATAGCCGGCCGTCGAGTGCTGGCAGCCCTTCGGCTTGCCGGTCGTGCCGCTTGAATACATGAGGAACAGCGGCGCTTCGGAGGGCATATGCACTGGCTCGACGCGGGCACGATAGTACTTCTTGAGCGCGTCGTTCACGATCACGTCGCGCCCCTCGACCAGCGGTTGCTGGCTTGAATATTTGCCGGGGTAGCGCTGCCAGATCAGGACTTTTTCGACTTTTTTTCCGAGAGCGGCGGCCGCCTCGCAGGCGATGTCGCCTTTTTCCTTCTGATCCTGCATGCCGCCGCCGCGCCAGTAGCCATCCATGGTGATGAGGATACGGCTTCCGGAATCGGAGATGCGGTCGCCGCAGGCCTTGCCGCTGAAGCCGCTGAACACCTGGCAATGGATGATGCCGAGGCGCGCGCAGGCGAGCATCGTGATCGGCAGCTCCGGCGTCATCGGCATGTGCATGGTCACGCGGTCGCCGGCCTTGAGGCCGCACAGGTCGCGCAACAGGGCTGCGAATTCGTTCACGCGCACGTAGAGCTCCTGGTAGGTCAGGTGCTCGGTCGGCTCGTTTTCGGGTTCCGGGACGAAATGGATCGCTGCCTTGTTGCGGTACTTCGCGAGATGGCGGTCAACGCAGTTGTAGCAGGCGTTGATACGGCCGCCGACGAACCAGCGCCAAAATGGTGCGTTGCTGGTATCGAGCGTCTTCTCCCAGTACTTGTACCAGGTCAGGAGGTCGGCGTATGCCTTGAAGCACTCCGGGAAGTTCTCGGCGGCGAAGCGCTTGAAGAGGCCCGGGTCCACGAGGTTGGCCTGAGCGATGAATTCAGGCGACGGCTGATAGTAGCCTTCTTCCTGCCAATGAACCGCGATTGAAGCCTCGGAAATGTCGTCAGACGCAACTTGGCTCTTTGCCATTGCTCCCTCCTGCTTTGCTCGGGCGGACCGCCTCTGAGGCCGATCCGATGCATTGGTCCTGTTATGTCCTTATAGGTCCTGGCCGCCGGCGTCGGCAAGCGCCGGCTCCGCCCTGCGTTCTGCTGTCGCGCGAGTCACGAAAGAGCGATAGGGGCCGTCGCGTGCGTTCAGGTTGGCTGAACACACGCGACGTAGGTTTTCTCGAGCAATTTCACCAGCCTGACCGGCATCTGGCGATTCCGGTCAGGGCGATATTGCTCTGACACTTTGCTTTCAGTGTCCTCTCGATCCCCCGCCGGTTGTTGCCGAGGGCAACAACCGTAACGGGCAGGACACTGGACCGTCAGGATGGCAGTGGTGCGGACCGCGCCGACGGGGTGCCCGGCGCACTCGCCAAGCGCGTGAA
>JBOHMN010000393.1:0-3562 GCA_050730175.1 Acetobacteraceae bacterium
GCCTTCTGACTGCTGAGCCTGGCGATGCGCTTCATGCGCAGCTCGCCATATGTGGCGAGCAGCCGCGCAAGCTCCAATTCGGGAGCATCCTCGGGCAGATCGTCGATCGAGATCGGCTCGACAACCCGTTCCGGGAACGCCTCGCCGAGACGGCGGAGATCGGACTTTAGCCGGCGCACCATGACCGGCTCGAGATCGCGCGGCCGGACCTCGACACCACGGGTAAAGCGTTGGGGGTCGAGCATCTCGAGAAGGGCAGAGAAGCTGTTCGAGTGCCCGTTATGAGGTGTGGCGGTCAGGAACAGGCGATGCTCGAAACGCTCGGCGAGTTCCCTGACCGCTTTCGTGAGCTGACTGGAAACGGCGTAGCGCGTGCCTGCCGAAGGAGCGGCGTGGTGCGCCTCATCCAGGATGAACAGGGCTCTTGCACGAAATTCCCCTAGGACATCGCGCAGGCCCGCAGCATAGGTCTCGTCGGTCAGCAGGCGATGCGACACGATAAAGCGTGAACCCGTGGCCCACGGATTGACGGAGAACCCTCTCAACCGCCTCAGCTCGCTGATGCGGTCCCTGTCTATGATCTCGAACGAAAGGCCGAATTTGGCTTCGAGCTCGTCCTTCCACTGGACCGTCATCGCTGGCGGCGCCGCGATTGCGATGAAGTCTACCCGGCGCCTGAGCAGGAGCTCCCTCGCGACAAGACCTGCTTCGATCGTCTTGCCGAGACCGACATCGTCGGCGATTAACAGGTTGACACGAGGGAGGCGCAGCGCCTTGCGCAGAGGGAGAAGCTGATAGGCGTCGAGCCTGATTCCCGCGCGGAACGGCGCCTGCAGCAGATCCCGGTCGGCGGCTGTTGCGGATCGCCAGCGGATTGCGCGGATATGCGCCGCCAAGACTTCGGCGCTGTCGGGACGACCGACACCGACATTCGTCCATCGATCCTCGTCGAGGACCCTCCTGGCTATCTCGGCATCCCACAGAACGTCGAGCCGTTCGCCTTGGGCATCATCCGAAATGCAGGACAAGCCTAATGTGGGCAGGCCGCCATCGTCGCCGACCAACGCTTCCACGAGCCATGGCTTGCCCCGCACTTCGACGAAGGTGCCCGGCACAATATTCGAGTGTCCCGAGCCATCGTTCATTGGTGCCCCCACTCGATCAGTCTCATCGCTTTTGCTCGGCCCCTATGGTCGGCTAATCGGAAGTCAACAGGGCGCCAATTGGAGATTGGATAGTCGCGATTTGGGAGCCGTCCCCGGCGGCCAAGCCTATCGTCTCGGCCGCCCATTATGAATCCCCGCGCTGCCGCCGCCTCGTGCGAGGCGCGAGCGACTTGTCGCCGGACTTCCAAGCTTTGACGTTCTGCGCTTTCCATCGCAACGCCGGAGAGGCTTCTATGGCGGCGCGCACGGGTTCCGGCACATCCAACGAAGTCGCGTCGATCTCTCCCCGGTCCAGCACTGCATCCAAAAAGGCCATCTCACCGGCCGTCAGTTCAAACAGCGATGCGAGCTTCTCCCGGCATTCGGCCGTGACGCTCTC
The DNA here is from genome assembly GCA_050730175.1 of Acetobacteraceae bacterium. Taxonomy (GTDB): domain Bacteria; phylum Pseudomonadota; class Alphaproteobacteria; order Acetobacterales; family Acetobacteraceae; genus JAKAWQ01. Next base: position 1,546 of record JBOHMN010000393.1, read on the forward strand.
GATCCAGCCCGCTGGGCCGCCGAAGAGATCGAAATACCGATCATGCAAGCACATGGTCAGCTTGCCAGTGATGTCGCCGACCTCGCACGCTATCGCTTCGGGCGAGGCTGTGCGCCAGTCGAAGCTCTTGGCGCTCGCACCGATCATCAAGGTGGCTGCCTTGATCTTCGTCCAGTCGAGATCGGGCATGGCGATAATCCGATGAGCATCGAACAGATCACGCGCCGCACGGCGCGTGACCAGCGCGACCATCTTGCCGGCGACGATCTCGTGAATATCGAGAACCGGCACATTCGTCGCTCGGTACGATCCGATCGGCGCCGATGCCATGCGATCAACGCCGTAAAGAGGACCGCGGAAGAGATAGTTGATGTCGATCTCGATGGTCCCGGCGCCGCCAAGCGCCGAGGCGTAGCGATAGATCCATTTGCCTCCCGCATGCTCGGACGGCCCGCGCCGCGCGGCATAGCCTTTCGATTCCATCAGCCGTTCGATCCGGTTCTCCAATCCTGGGCGGTCCGCATCCATGCGCTCCTTTTCCGTCGCGCCGACATAGTTGACGTCGATATCGACCGAGAGGCGGTCCAGATCGAAATGAAAGACGTTGAGCGCCGTACCGCCTTTCAAGGCGATCCGAGGCCCGATCAGCTCATCGCTGCCGAAAGCGTCGAGAATGTCGACCAGTCGGATGACACGCTCCAGCGTAGCGGGCTGTAGTTGCCGCTCGACCGCAAGGTTTTGAAGGGTTTGTCGTGAAGGAACCATCAGACGCCCTCAAAGGCAGCGTCGACGGCCTGCGGTGGCAGAAGCACGCGCCACGGTTCGACGAATACGGCATGGCCAGGTCGGGCACCAAGCGCATAGTGCTTCGATCGCGGCAGCCGCGTTCGCAGGCGTGCCAGCACCTCGTCGGTGACCCCGAGCGCGCCGCGCCGCTTCTCGAGCCACCAGCCGGAAACGGATGCGATCGAGCGATTGTCAAGTAGTTCGACGTAATCGGCGACCTTCGCCGGGTCGAGATAGCGCACGAGGTCCAGCGACTTCAGGACCTCCTCGACGCCGCCCGCAAGTTCCGGCCGGTGCAGGACATCGACGAGTGTGCGTTCGACCGCGGTTACACACACCGCCACACCCTGCCGATCCATGGTCGTGGTCAGGTAGTCCGCCTTGCCGGCCGCCACCAACGCCTTCGGCGGGTTGACGAAACGGCAGGCGCCGAAAGGCAGCTCCACCAGTTCTGTCCGTCCGGCACTGATGAGCTGGACCTCGTTGAACTCGGAATAGGCAATGCCGTGCAGCTCGAGCGCGGAGTGAAATCCAAGAACGCCGTCAGTGCGCAGCTTGCTCGCCGCGGCGAAACGGTCGATCACCATCCGGTCCGCCGCCAGATGAGCCGGGACGGCGGCGAACACCTCGCGGCTGACGCGCTTGATGTTACCAGACCGCAGGTGATGCCGGAGTAGGCTGGTGACATTGGCCGCGCTCGCCGGATGACCGAAGGCCGCTGCGAACTCGGCCCGCGTGAAGACTGGGTGCGCCGATAGGAAGCTGGACGTCTTGTGTTGGCGAGGCTGCATGTCAGTCTATGATTCTGCGCGATATTGGCAGGTTATTTGCTCTTACAGGGCAGATTTGTCAACAACTCCCCAATAGGAAGGAAGCCCACGAGCATAGCTTCAGTCCCGGAAAATGTATCGTAGCGGGCAAGAATCACCCCTTTCAATACATTTTATCAAACTCCCCGATGAACTCCGACGCCCATTTTGGGGGAAAGCCTTCCCCTGCGGCCGAGCCGCGTGTCTCGGCCGACCCCTTCTGCGGGGACACCCCGCAACGCCCCGAGAGGACGAGTGCGGACGGGTTTTCCGTGACGGGTTGAGGTCGCGAGAGAGGCTCGCGGCGCCCGTCGCGGAGATCCGCGATGTCCAGACAGACCGCTCGCGCCCGTTCGGGATCAAACCGGACGAGCCTCTACGATGAAATCACCACCAAAATCATCGCCGAGCTGGAAGCCGGC
>JBOHMN010000394.1:0-3768 GCA_050730175.1 Acetobacteraceae bacterium
TTGCTGCCGTGGGCAGCAAACGTAAGGGGATAAGCAGGCCACTGAAAATAAAGAGTGTCCTGCCCTCGTCGTTTGCTGCTCGCCGCGGCAAACGTAAGAGTGCAGGGCGCCCGTCCATCAGAGAATCCTTTCGCTCGTTGGGTGATCTGCATCCCGTCGCTCCTAGCGGTCGCGCGTGGTAACCGATGCGTGTCGGCCTGTCAGCCGGGGCGCTCGAGCCAGGCGGTGAGCCGGCTTCTCGCGCCTGGCTCCGCGAGATCGAGCGCGTCGGGGGCGCGGGGCAGAATCGCGGCGCCGAGGCAGGCCGCTACCCGCCGCACGGCCGGCGAAGCCGGGCAGTCGGGGTCGAGTACCAGATTCTTGAGGCCGAGCCTGAGGGCCTCGAGCGCGCGGCCGGGTGCATCGGCACAGTCGAGGAGATCGTCTGCCGCGGTTGCCGGAAATTCTGCCCGCGCCACCGCGATCATGGCACGCCACCATCCGCACCCGGCATAGAGCGCTGCCCCCGGCGCCGAAACCAGCAGCACCGGCCGGCCAGGAGCGAGTGCCATGCGGGCGTCGGCAAGACCGTGCACGATCACAGCAGGCTGCGCAAACATGCTTGACGTTCAAACGACAGGGCGTGTTGATTGCAAGGGTGGTGGAAAGCTGGACCGGCGCGGTGACCGCGGAGTAAACGATGCCCGAGAGTGAAGAGATGGCCACGGTGCGGCTGGAGACGGCCTTGGAGCGGATCGCGCGGCGCGCCGCCGAGCGTGCGGCGGCGCCGGCCGGCCCGCTCGCGGCAGGCAGCGCTGATCCTCGGTTGCGCGAGCTTACAAGCCGGCTCGATGCGCTCATCGCGAGCCTCCGCGCTGTGCTCGGCAGCCAAGCCTGAGGCGCCGCCGATGGCCGAAGTCAGCGTCCGCATCAATGGCTATGTCTATTCGGTTGGCTGCGAGGACGGGCAGGAAACGCACTTGCAGGCAATGGCCGCCGAAGTGGACGGCCGGATCACCAGCATCAAGGCAGTTGGCGCGCAAAGCGGCGAGGCGCGACTTCTGATGCTGGCTTCCCTTTTGCTCGCCGACGAGCTGCACGACATGCGGCTTGTCCGGGCGAGTGCTGCTCCACGACCGTCGGCGGAGGCTACCAGCGAGGCCCGGACGCGGCGGCTTGCGGAACTCGCCGCACGCGCGGAGGCGATTGCCGAAGCAATGGAGCGCTCCTAGATTGTTCCGTGCGGGGCTGCCCGGTGCGTCAGGCATGTCACCCCCGGGGCCAGTGAGCGTCCTCCCGGGAGCTGGCGCTGCCGCGGTCCTGGCCGCGGTATCCGGCGCCCACCTGCAAAAGCAGGCCTTGGGAGGGTGAAACGCCAACGGCCACGGCGGCTCCGCACACCAGTGATCTCAAGCGGGCCAAGAAGGCGGCACGGCTCATGGCGCGCGCCCGCCGCGCCGGCCTCGACCCTCTCCTCGGAACGGAACTTGCCAGATGCGTGCTCGATGAAGCCCCCCCGCCTGCCGGAGCGATCGTCGCCGGATTCTGGCCTATGAACGAGGAAATCGACATCCGTCCGCTGCTCGACCGGCTGATCGAGCGGCGCTACGTTGTCGTGTTGCCGGTGACGCCGCACCGTGGTGAAGCATTGCATTTCCGACGTTGGCAGCCCGGCGACGTGCTGCTGAGCGAGCCCTTCGGCACATTTGCACCAACCGGGGAGGCGCTCACTCCCGATTTTCTGTTCGTGCCGTTGCTCGCCTTCGATCGCCGCGGCCACCGCCTTGGTTATGGCGGCGGGTTCTATGACCGTACACTCGCCACGATGCCGGGAGCCGGCATCATGGGTTGCGCTTACGCCTGCCAGGAAATGGCCGAGGTGCCGGCCGGACCGGGGGACGTTCGGCTGCCTGCGGTCGCTACCGAGCGAGGCATCATTCGTTGCATCTGGGAACCCTGATCGGTGCGCATTCTTTTTCTCGGAGATATCGTCGGCCGTACCGCGCGCGAGGCGGTCGCCGCAGCATTACCCGGGCTACGTAAAGAGCTCGCGGCGGACATCGCGATCGTCAATGCGGAAAACGCCTCGCATGGGTTCGGGCTTGCCCCTGACATGGCGCGCGCGCTCTTTGCCGCCGGCGCTGATGTGCTGACGCTCGGCAACCACGCCTGGGACCGCCGCGAGATCACGGGCTTCATCGCCGAGGAGCCGCGTCTCATCCGCCCGCTCAACTTTCCCCCGGCGACGCCCGGTGCGGGTTCGGTGATCGTGACACTCGAGGACGGGCGCAAGGCGCTCGTCGTGAACGCGATGGGCCGGCTGTTCCTCGACGCGATCGACTGCCCCTTTCGAACGACCGAGCGACTGCTTGCCCAGCATCGGCTCGGCGGCACAGTCGCCGCCATCATCATCGACTTTCACGCCGAAGCCACCAGCGAGAAGATGGCCTACGCACATTCCTTTGACGGGCAGGTCTCCCTTGTCGTCGGAACCCACACGCACTGCCCGTCAGCCGATCACCAGGTGCTGCCGGGCGGCACCGCTTTCATTTCTGATGTCGGCATGTGCGGGGACTATGACAGTGTGATCGGCATGGCGAAGGGGCCGGCCTCGGTTCGCTTCTGGACCCATATGCCGGGCGAGCGGCTGGCGCCGGCCGGCGGCGAACCCACCCTGTGCGGCGTTTTCGTCGAGACGGACGACAGAACGGGCCTCGCCCTTGGTATTGCGCCGCTGCGTCAGGGCGGGAGGCTCTCGCAATCCATGCCGGTCGCGTCGGCCAGTCCAGTTCCCGTGGTCGGCTGATCAGCAACCCTCCGTCGCGCTTGCAGCCGAACCCCGGGCAGCCTCCGTCAAAGCCCGCTTTACCGCCTCCGGAAAGGGGATTGGGGTGACTGCGCCGTAGCCGGTGGTCGATAGCGCAGCGGCGGCGCTTGCGTAGCGGGCAGCGTCCAGCGGCGAATCCGCCTTAAGGAGGCGCGCCAGAAATGCGCCGGCGAAGGTATCCCCGGCGCCCGTTGCGTCGAGTGTCGAGACCGGAAGCGCGGGCAGCGCGATACGCTCGCCCGCGGTGGCGATGATTGCCCCGTCCTCGCCCCGCTTCAGAACCACGATGGACGGGCCAAGCCGGAGATAGAAATCGAGGATCGCGTCTGGCTCGGTGAGCCCGGTGAGCAACGTCGCATCATCCTGGCTCGGCAATGCGATGTCGGCCTTTGCGACCGCGGCGTGAATCATCGCGGCGGCGCGTGCCGGAGGCCATAGGGCAGGGCGGTAGTTGGTATCGATCGCAATCTTCGCTCCACCGCGGCGGCCGATTTCGATCGCGGCGAATACCGAATCGGCGGCAAGCGCCGAAATACCGAGGCTGATGCCGGAAGCGAGCAGCATCTTCGTGGCCGCGATGGCTGCTTCGGGAAGGTCCGCCACGTTGAAATGCGCAGCTGCGGAATCCTTGCGCAGATAGAAGAAACGATGCCCACCTGCCGTGTGGGTGATAAAATAGACTCCCGTCGGGTACTGCGGATCCCGCTTCACACCAGACGTATCGACTGCTTCCCGCTGCCAGAGCGAAAGAAAGGCGTCGCCGGCCGCGTCCTGCCCCACAGCGGTGATGTAGCCGACGTCCGCGCCCTGCCTTGCCGCGGCCACCGCGGCATTCGAGCTATCTCCCCCATGCCCTTGAAGATAGAGCTTCCTTCCACTGCCATCGGGCGGCAGTTCGGAAAATTCGAGCATCGGCTCCCCGATCGCGAGGAGATCGAGTGTCATCAGCTAGTGTCCTGCCC
>JBOHMN010000395.1:0-3747 GCA_050730175.1 Acetobacteraceae bacterium
ATCCAGAGAGGCCGCTCCGTGCCTGACGGCTGGATCGCCACGCCGCCGAACTGGCGGCTCGCGATGACAATGAATATCGCCCGAGTTTCATGCCCAGCGGGTCGGCCGTGCCGGTGGGGAACTAACGGGTGGGATCACAGTTACCAACAGCGCCGCCAATGACGACTATTCGGAAGCGCTCGATGCGGCGATCTCCGGTAACACGTCTGCCGTCAACCGCGCCTCGGGCAGCGTCACCGGGTTGGCCGCCGGGCAGACCAATAGCTACGGCCTTTCTATGGGGCTCGACACCGCGACCGCCGGGCGGAGCTCGCCCGCCGCCAGCTTTTCATCAACCAGTCGCAAACGCTTTCCCGCGTTGACGGCGCACTGATCAAGAGGCTTGCAGATGCAGCAGTGCGGCATCACGATACGGCGATCCAATCGTTGCTTGCCGGCGTCGGTATCACGGCGTCATTGCGCACCGCCTCCGCAGTGCCATCAGCTGCGACGACGACTGCGGACGCGTCGCACGAGGCGGCTGCAGCATCTGGCGCAAATGGCAGGCGGCCGTGAATAGCGGGCAGAATCACCGATCGGCGCGGAGCGGCGCACGCCCGATCTGCTCGCGCCGCTCACGGTCGGGCTCCTGGCCCTTATTCTGTTCCTCGGCTTGCAGATTTCCGGGCTTCTGCAAGGTCGTGCCAATCTCGGGCAAATACCTGCGCGGCAGGAGCCGGAGCTCTTGAGCGCAACGCCCTCCCGCCAGCAGCTCCAGACGCTTGCGAACGGCACGGCAATGCTGGCCGGCAAGGGCAATGCCCACGCCAAAGCGATCATCGCCGCGCTTGCGCATGACGGGATTACGATCCACCCCACGACGAGGCCGTGAAGCGGCAGTTGGTTCAGTGCCAGTAGTGGCCGTGCCAGCCCCAACCGCCGTAATAGCCGCCCCAGCAGCAGCCGAGGCCGACGCCGACCGAGACGCTGGGGGCGGCATAGTAGCCGTACGACGGATAATAGCCGTAGGCGGGCGCGTAGCCGTAGCCGGGCCCGGCCGGATAGGCGACGCAGGCCGAGAGAGCGGCTGCCGCCAGCAGAAGGCTGAGCGGTGCCAGAAGGCGCCGTATGCAGGCCAGAATCATGATCGATCTCCGCCGCGGCGGTTCATGCCGTATCTTCCTGGCCCGTGAAGGTTGGAATTGAATGCGGCAGAACCAAGGTTGGCCGGCCAGGCGTCACAATTCGCAATTGAGGAGCCGGTCGAGGAGGGAGCATAAACGGCCGCCGGCACCGTGGCCCCGGCCTTCATACTCTGAAGCGTTCTGCTGCAGGCGGGTAAATCGTGAGCAGCGGATCCTTGGATGTATCGTATTTCCGTGCGGGCGCGACGTAACGCCCGTAGAGCGTCACACGAGGGCCGAATTCCCGCCATTCTTCCCTCGGAAGCAGCTCCATCAGGTCCCGCTCGATTCTGACCGGGTCCTTGAAATCAGAAAGATCGAAGCGCTGCACGAAGCGGATGACGTGCGTATCAACCGTGATTCCGGCGACAATGTTGAAAGCGCCGGCCAGCACCACGGTTGCCGTTTTGCGCGCGACCCCCGGAATTTGCAGCAGATTTTCCATGGTGTCGGGGACTTTTCCGGCAAATTGCTGCCGGATCGTCCTGGCTGCTTCGAGAATGTGCCTGGCCTTGGAGTGGTAGAAGCCCGATGGCTTGATCACACGCTCGAATGCCGCAATCCCGGCTGCGGTTTCGCCGGCGCGGGCATAATCATCCAATGTCCGGTATTTGGTGGCGAGCTCTTCGGTAATCCGGTTCGCGGTCTTGTCGGTGCTCTGGGCACTCAGGATTGCAGCCACCAAGAGCTCCCAGGGGTCGGCGAAGCGGAGCTCGATGACGGCGTCGGGGAAGAGCCGCTTCAGCTCGGCATTGAGGCGCTGGATCCGGCGCTTCCTGGCAACGCGCTGCGAGCGGTCCATGGCATTCGCGAAGGTGGTGACGCTCAATAACTGAGCGGGTGGGCGCGTCCCGTGGGGGATTCGAACCCCCGTTGCCGCCGTGAGAGGGCGATAACTGCCGTCCCGGAGCGTCCCGGAGCGTATCGCGGACCCGCTAAAACCCTGGAAAACCGTCCCGCACTATCCCGTTGCATCCGCTACCGTGTATGCCGTATGATTGCCGTATCACCGGAAAGGCGGCAACCATGCCACGCAAGGCCCGCGATGAACGGCTCGATACCAGAACAGCCAGGCTCAAGCTGAAACCGCGGCGCGAACCCTACTGGCGGAACATCCAGGAAGGCCGGGCGCTCGGTTATCGGCGGCTCGCCGGCGGCAAGGGCGGCACGTGGATTGCCCGCCACTACGCTCGGGGCGAAGGGCGGCAATACCGGGCGCTCGGTGACGCCGATGACCTTCTCGAAGCGGACGGCTCCGCAATCCTTACCTTTGTTCAGGCTCAAGATCGTGCCGTTTCTTGGTTCGCCGCGATCGGCCGCCACGGTGGCAAGGCGCCGACCTCGCTGACAGTGAAGGAAGCGGTTGCGGCCTACCTCGTCGACTATCGAACTCGCGGCGGCAAGGCGCTCTCGACCACCGAAGCGACGATCAACGCGCACATCCTGCCGGCCCTCGGCGATCGAAAGCTTGCGGACCTCACGACCGCCGTCATCCGAAGGTGGCACCGAGACCTCGCAACGGCTCCGGCTCGGCTGCGCACCAGCGCCAAGGCCGAGAAACGCCGCGTCCGCAAAACCGACGACGATGACCCCGATGCTGGTCGCGCTCGGCGTGCCACCGCCAATCGCATCCTGACGGTGCTCAAGGCTGCGCTCAATCTCGCTTTCGTGGAGGGCCGCGTGGCAAGCGACGAAGCGTGGCGCAAGGTGAAACCCTTTAAAGCCGCCGACGCACCGCGGGTGCGCTACCTCACCGATGATGAGTCAGTGCGCCTGGTCAACGCCAGCCAACCCGGTTTGCGCGAGCTTGTGACCGCAGCGTTGCTCACCGGCTGCCGCTACGGCGAGCTTACGGGACTTCGGGCGGGTGACGTGAACTTTGATGCGAACGTGCTCACGATCGGCGCCAGCAAGAGCGGCAAGGCCCGGCATGTCATGCTGATCCCTGAAGCAGTGCGGTTCTTCAAGCAGCAGTCCGGCGGCAAGAGCGGCCGAGAGCTTCTGTTGACCCGAACGGACGGCGAGCCATGGGGCCGCGCGCATCAGTTCCGACCGCTGCGCGAGGCTTGTGCGGCGGCGAAGATCGAGCCCGCGGCTTCGTTCCATGTGCTCCGCCATACGTACGCCAGCCGGCTCGCGATGCGCGGCGCTCCTATGGCGGTGATTGCCGAGCAGCTTGGTCATGCGGACCTGAAGATGACCGCCAGACACTATGCGCACCTGAGCCCTGGCTATGTTGCCGAGATGGTGCGGCAAGCCTTCGGCAGCCTCGGCATCGTGCCAGAGAGCAATGTCACGCCGATAAGGCGCGAAGGATCCCGCTGATGGTTACGTTTTTGTGGGCCTGTCTCGGACTGTATCTATTCGTCACGTGGCTGACAGGTGGCTTACTTGTGCCGGTTCTGGCCACGATCGGGATCGTGGTGCTGATCGCGATTGCGCCATCCGTCCCTGAGCACACCGTGCTGATAATCATCATCGCTATGGTGATCGTGTGGGCGCCGGCGGCGATCAAGTGGAACTTCGTTGCGCCGACATCGTGGTTTCAGATCGAGCGCCGCGCGAAGGGCGAGCGGAGCTGAAG
>JBOHMN010000396.1:0-4378 GCA_050730175.1 Acetobacteraceae bacterium
GCACGGGATGGGGACGCGGCACGGCGCAATCGAGCGCGCCCGGGCATCCTTCGATCGGGGTGGGTTCCGCGACCTCCTCGCTGACCTCGTCGCGATCCCGAGCACAGCGCAGGACCGTCAGCATCAACCGGAGCTTGCCCGTTACCTCGAAAGCGCGATCCGCCCCTGGCTGCTCAGGCTCGGATTTGTCGTCGAGGTGTTTCCGGACCCGGAACGAGGATTCGGGCCGATCCTCCTCGCGCAGCGGGTCGACGACGCTGCGGCTCCGGCCCTGCTCACCTACGGGCATGGGGATACGGTGCGCGGACTGGACGAAGAGTGGCGGCCAGAGCTCTCGCCATGGCGGCTTGCGACCGAGGAAGATCGTTGGTACGGCCGTGGCACTGCAGACAACAAGGGGCAACATGCGCTCGATCTCGCTGCACTCGAAGCGGTGCTTGCCGAGCGGGGCGGGATTCTTGGATGCAACATCAAACTCGTTCTCGAGACGGCCGAAGAGCGGAGCTCGCGCGGATTGCGCGCCTTCGTCGCAGCACATGCGAAACAACTCGCGGCCGATGTGCTGATTGGCAGTGACGGGCCGCGTGTCACGGTGAAGACGCCGACCATCGCGACGGGAACGCGGGGCACGTTTCAGTTCGATCTTGCAGTGCGCTTGCGCGCGGGTGGGGTCCACTCTGGACATTGGGGCGGCTTGAACAAGGATCCGGCGGTCCTGCTCGCCCATGCGCTCGCCCTGATCTCAGGTCGCAAGGGGCGAATCCTGGTCAGGGAGTGGCTCCCGGCAGACGGCATGCCGCCCGCCGTTGCGCGCGCACTTGCCGGTTGCCCAGCGGACGCGAGCAGCGAGGCCGCACCGATCGATCCTGATTGGGGTGAACCGGGCCTCTCCGTCGCCGAAAAAATCTACGGCTGGAACAGTTTCATCGTTCTGGCGATGCGCTCCGGCCAGCCGGAAAACCCGGTGAATGCAGTGGCCCCCGATGCGCTTGCGCATTGCCAGATCCGCTATACGGTCGACAGTGATCCCGCAACGTTCGCACCGGCCCTGCGCCGCCATCTCGATCGTGCAGGCCGTGCAGAAGTCACGATCGAGAATGCCCACATCCGGATGGCCGCAAGCCGCTCCGATCCTCCCGGCCCCTGGGTGCGCTTCACCGCTGCCAGCATGGAAAAGACGCTCGGCCGTGCGGTCCAGGTGATTCCGAATGATGGGGGCGGCCTGCCGGGTGATGTGTTTGCGGATCTCCTCGATGTGACGCTGGCGTGGGTGCCGCATAGCTACAATGGTTGCGGCCAGCACGGACCGAACGAGCATCTCCTCGCCAATTCGGCGCGCGAGGGATCGGCTTTCATCGCGGGCTTGCTCCGGGATCCCGGCGAGGGGCAGACGCCGCCGCGCAGGGCGAGAACGAAAAGGGGGGTGACAGCATGATCTTCCGCCAGCTCTTCGACGTCGCATCGGGCACCTACAGCTACCTCCTGGCCAGCCGCGCGGGCGGTGAGGCGTTGATCATCGATCCCGTGCTGGAGAAGGTCGGCCGTTATTTGCAGTTGATCGGCGAACTCGATCTCAGGCTGGTGAAGGCGGTCGATACGCACTTGCACGCCGATCACATCACCGGCCTCGGCGCGCTACGCGACCGCACGCATTGCATCACCGTCATGGGCGAGATGAGCAAGGTCGATGTGGTATCGATGCGTCTCGCGGAAGGCGAGAAGCTGCGCGTCGAGGGTCTGGCCCTCGACGTCATGTACACGCCGGGACACACCGATGATTCGTACAGCTTCCTGATGCTGGACCGCGTCTTCACGGGCGACACGCTCTTGATTCGCGGCACCGGCCGGACGGATTTTCAGAACGGCGATGCGCGCGCCCAGTATGACTCGATCTTCGGTCGGCTGTTGAAGCTGCCGGACGAGACGCTGGTCTACCCGGCGCATGACTACAAGGGCGATACAGTCAGCACGATCGGGGAAGAAAAGCGATGCAATCCCCGGCTGCAGGTGAAGTCGCCGGACGAGTATGTCGCGCTGATGGCTGGCCTCCATCTGTCCAATCCGAAGATGATGGACGTGGCGGTGCCAGCGAACATGCGGATCGGCCTGGTGCAGGACGAACTGGCGCGCCGCGGCTGGGCGGTGACCGCCGCGGAGGCGATGGCACTCATGAACCTGCCGGAGATCGCGGTCGTCGATCTCAGGGAAGGTGCGGAGCGTGAGAAGCACGGCAGCATTCCAGGCTCGTTCTCCGTTCCCTACGCGACGCTCGCGGAGAATGTCCGCGAAGGCGGTGTGTTGCGTGGACTTGCGACGTCCGGCGGGAAGAAGATCCTGTTTTATTGCGCCTACGGGGAGCGCTCGGCGATGGCGGTCGCAACCGCGCACGAAGCGGGCCTCGCCGGCGTGCAACACATCCAGGGCGGGCTCGACGCCTGGAAAAAGGCGGGGGGAGCCGTGGCCCGGTAGCCGAAGCGGAAACCTGATCAGCCGGGCGCCGCTGCTAGAGCAATATCGCCCTGACCGGAATCGCCAGGTGCCGGTCACGGCGATGAAATTGCTCGAGAAAACAAACAGAGAGCATGTTCAGCCAGCCTGAACATGCTTTAGTGTGCCAATTCCGGCGCTCGTATCTCATGCAGGGAGCGTTCTCGCGGCACACTAACTCTTTATTTTCAGTAGCCTCTGGATCCCCTTTCGCTTGTCGCCGAGGGCGATGAGCGACGGGGCAGGACACTCTTTGTTTTCAGTAGCCTGCTGATCCCCTCACGGTTGTTGCCGAGAGCAACAACCGACGGGGGCAGGACACTACAGAGAACCGTGGACGGAGTAGGGGATGCGCGTGATCGGGACGTTCATTGCGTTGCCCCTGACCAGCATTTCCGCCGCGACAGTGTAGGTGCCGGGTGGCAACGCCCCACCGACAGGCAGCACGATCTCACCGTCCTTGCCGGGCTTTGTGGTGCCGGCGGTAATCACCTCGCCGTTTTTTCCGAGAACGAGCCAGCGACAGACGACCTCGATCGGCCCGACCACCAGCGGATCGTTGGCCAGTTGCGGGATCGACTCGCGCACGAGCTTGTAGCTGCGCGCAAATTTGTGCACGGCCTCAACCTCGGCCGAGAGGCGGAGATCGCCCTTGGCCGTTCTTTCCACTTTCGTGATGAACGCACGGCGGGGAATGGGCAGATAATCGAACGAGCCGACGCCGAGCGGGTAGCGCAGATCGCGCCAGGCAACCAGTGTCGCACCCTCGGCCGACCAGCTTTTCAGCTCGTAGGGGCCGTTGGTCACCAGGAAATTGTGGTTCTTCTGGTAAAAGTGCTCGAGCGCCGTCCAGCGGGCGCGCGCTTCTTTCACCGTGACCAGTTGCATGAGTGCCCGTGGCCGGTGGCCGGTTGCGGCGAACTCTGCAGCAAGCCCTGCGAGGCGCGAAAGGAGGTTGGGATCGCGCACGAGGTCGAGCCACGGGACGCTGAGACGCTTCGCCTGGGCCTGCGAGAAGGCCGCCCACCCGCGCTTCGCTGCCTCGTTCATCAGGTCGAGAACGGTCCACGGAACCGTGGTCCAGGGTGGCACCAGCGCCGCCATCGGATCCGCATCGGCCTCCGGGATGACATTGGCATAGACATCGAGATCCAACAGCGGTCGCGACAATGTCAGATTGCCGAAGTGGATCGCCTTCGAAATCGTGTTGGTGCCGATGATCTTGAACCCGACGAGATCCTGCCGCGCCAGCCGGGTTTCCGCGGCCACTGTCGGATCCGTGTTTTCGCCGCTCGACCAGCGCCAGGCAAAGCTGTAGGCGTAGAGAATATCGGCCGCGGTCATTTCCGTCCCGTCGTGAAACGGCGACAGCAGCACGCGAAACCGGAGGCGGGCGCGGGCGACATGACCGGGCCCGACCGCCCGGAAGAGGCCGGTGCCGGGTACCGGCACGATCGCATCCGCCGGCACCGTGACCTGCGGCGGCGGGGGCCCCACGTCTTTCTTCACGTTCTCGACGATCGGCTGGGCGATGATCGTCAGGCTGAAGACGGTGAATCCCACCATCAGTGCCGTCATCGCGTACTGCGTTCTAAGCGCTGGGCGCGGTTGCGTGAACAAGACGAGTGCGCGGCGGTGGGCGAGCCAGATTGCGCCGATATGACCGAGGATGATCGCCGCGACCGCACTGAACCAGGCAAATTTCGCGCCGACGAGGGCGATGTTGACCCGATACCCGAGAGTGCCGAGGAGATCCCAGCCGCGGCCGAACGGATCCGAGGCGAGCGGGATGATGTACTGCCCCTGGATCAGAATATATGTCAGGTAATGCGCGATCTGGTAGGCGAGCGCGATGGGCACGAGGGTGAACGCGAAGGCGCGGCCAATCTCG
>JBOHMN010000397.1:0-8815 GCA_050730175.1 Acetobacteraceae bacterium
GGGCGGTCCGTGCCGCGTCTGCCATGGCGGCCAACTGGCCGGCGCAATGCACTGATTCGGCGGTCATCCTGTCCCCGTTTGCTTTTTGCCCGCTGCCGTGGTGATGCGCCCGAGCAGCGCCAAATCGTCACGATGCACCAGTTCGTCGCGCCCGCGCCAGCCGAGAATGGCGGCAATCTCGTGCGACCTGTGCCCGGCGATCCTTCTCGCGTCGTGCGCGGCGTAGGCCGAGAGGCCACGCGCCAGCTCGGCTCCTCCGGGTCCTTGCACGACGATCGGATCGCCGCGGGCGAAATCGCCGATCACCTTGGTGACCCCGGCGGGCAACAGCGAACCGCCGGCCCGGAGCGCTTTCACCGCGCCGGCGTCGACGACGAGCGTGCCGTGCGGTGCGAGGCCGCCGGCGATCCAGCGTTTGCGTGCCTGCGCGCCCTCGGGGACGGCGCGGAACCAGGTTGCCCGCGCGCCCGCGGCGAGCGCCTGGAGCGACTGATCCGAGCCCCGTGCAATGGCCACCGTGCAGCCGGCGGCGGTTGCGATCTTCGCCGCGGCGAGCTTCGTCTGCATGCCGCCGACACCGTTGGTGGCGCCGCCTGCCATCGCCTCGATCTCGGGTGTGATGGCGGTGACTTCGGGGACGTGCACCGCGTCCGGGTTCCCATGCGGATCTGCCGTGTAGAGCCCGTCGATATCGGAGAGCAGCACGAGCTGATCGGCGGCGATCATCGCGGCGACGCGGGCGGCGAGGCGATCGTTGTCGCCGATCCTGATCTCGCTCGTCGCGACCGAATCGTTTTCGTTGATGACCGGCACGATGCCGTGGGCGAGGAGCGTCTCCAGCGTGGCCCTGGCGTTGAGATAACGCCTTCGATCCTCGGTATCGTCGAGTGTGAGGAGAAGCTGGGCGGCGATGATGCCGTGCGCGGAAAGCGCCTCGCTCCAGGCCTGGGCGAGGCGGATCTGGCCGACGGCGGCGGCGGCCTGGCTCTCCTCCAGCTTCGGCTTGGCGTGGAAGCCGAGCAGCCTGCGCGCGAGGGCGATCGCGCCCGAAGAGACGGCGATGACTTCGGTTCCGCGTGCCCTGAGTTGGGCAATGTCGGCGGCCATGCCGGCGAGCCAGGCGGTGCGGACGCGCCCGGTTGCGCTGTCGGCGACGAGCGTGCTGCCGATCTTGACGACGAGCCTGTTCACGGGCGCGAACGCGGGAGCGTTCATCGTTGCGATGCGCCGGCTGCAGAATGGGCCTGGGGCGCTGGCTGGGCCGCGGTCGCAGCCTGGGCCTCGGCCGCGGCCTGGAGCACTTGGGCGAGACCCGCGCCGGTCGCGGCGGAGACGACGAGGACGGGGCGGCCGGAGGCTGCTTCGAGGACGCGGCGCGCGGCGGCGGCCGCTGTCTTCGAAAGGAGATCGGCCTTGGAGAGCACGAGGATTTCCGGCTTTTCGGCCAGTCCCGCTCCGTAGGCTTCGAGCTCGTGCCTGACCGCCTGCCAAGCCTGCACTGCCTGCTCGCCTTCGGACGTGCCGTCCACGAGGTGGAGCAGCACCTTGGCCCGTTCGATGTGGCCGAGGAAGCGCGCTCCGAGCCCGGCGCCCGTGTGGGCACCTTCGATCAGGCCGGGAATGTCGGCGAGAACAAGCCTCGTTCCATCCGTCTCGGTCACTCCGAGGCCGGGTATAAGCGTGGTGAAGGGATAGTCGGCAACCTTCGGGCGCGCATTGGAGACTGCTGCCAAGAAGGTTGATTTTCCAGCATTCGGCAAGCCGATCAAGCCGACATCCGCGATCAGCTTCAGGCGCAGCCAGACCCAACGCTCCTGCCCGGGGAAACCCTTGGTCGCGCGCTTGGGAGCGCGGTTGGTGGACGATTTGAAGTGGCTGTTGCCGAATCCGCCGTCTCCGCCGGGAAGCAGGACGACGCGGCTTGCCACGGACGTGAGGTCGGTCAGCAGCGTCATCTTGTCTTCGTCGAGGATTTCGGTGCCCGGCGGGACCTTGATGACGATGGCGGGGGCGCTTTTCCCGGTGCGGTCGGCGCCCGCGCCATTGCCGCCTTTGGCGGCCCGGAAATGCTGGCGGTAGCGGAAATCGATCAGCGTGTTGAGGGTTGTGGCCGCTTCGAAGCAGATGTCTCCGCCTTTGCCGCCGTCCCCACCGTCCGGGCCGCCGAACGGGAGGAACTTTTCGCGGCGGAAAGCGACGGCTCCGTCACCGCCGTCGCCGGAGCGGAGATAGATTTTCGCCTGGTCGAGAAATTTCAGGGGCGGGTCAGCCAGTACCTGGATTCGCACATGGGTGACACAGAGTGTCGTGTCATCGTGCGGCCGCGCAGCGGTGGCGGCGATCCGGGCGGTTCAATGAATTGTGGATTGCTTCGCTTCGCTCGCAATGGCGGTGCCTTTACGTCACTCCCGTGCGATGCTCGGCGCTGGGTCCGCGGAAGGTGCTACCGAAACGAATACCTTGTCTTGGCGCTTGCGGTGGAATGCGATTTTGCCGTCCACCAGGGCGAACAGCGTGTGGTCCCTGCCCATGCCGACATGCAGCCCGGGATGCACCTTGGTGCCGCGCTGACGAACGATGATGTTGCCGGCGAGCACGCTTTCGCCGCCGAATTTTTTCACGCCGAGACGGCGGCCGCGTGAGTCGCGGCCGTTGCGCGAGGAGCCGCCAGCCTTTTTATGCGCCACCCTGTTCCTCCTTCCGTATCTCGGCCACCCGGAGCACCGTCAGGGCTTGCCGGTGGCCCTGTTTACGCCGGCTGTTCTTTCTTCGTCTTTTCTTCAGTATCACGATCTTGTCTGCCCTTTTCTGGGACAGGACGAGAGCTGTCACGGAAGCGCCAGGCACCAGCGGGTGGCCGAGCGTCGTGGCATCTTCGGTGCCGAGAGCGAGCACCTCGTCGAGGACGACGGTTGCGCCAACCTCGGCGGGAATTTTCTCGACCTCCAAAACGGCCTTGGGGTGGATGCGGTACTGCTTGCCCCCCGAACGCACGATCGCAAACATTGGTGTTGGCGCTCCGCCGTGTTCAATCCGCGCCAAATCTCTAGCGCCGGCTGCAAGGGTTGGCGTTGCCCTTGCGCGGCCCACGACCCTCAACCCCGGCCCCTCTCCCAGAGGGCGAGGGGAGAAAGAACGGGAGAAAGGAAGCGGGGGTATAGGGCAAGGCTTCGCAAAGTCAACGTGCGAGCCCCTGCTCCCCGAGTTCGCGCAAGTAACTCGCCCAGCGTTTCTCCTGCTGCTGGCCGAGCAGGTAAAGATATTCCCAGGAATAGATGCCGGTTTCGTGCATGTCGTCGAAGGTCAGCCGGACGGCGTAGTTGCCGATCGGCTCGATGGCGACGATGGCGACGTCCTTGCGTCCGGCGACGAGCCTTCGCTGTTCGGGGCTATGTCCCTGCACCTCTGCGCTCGGGCTTTCGACGCGCAGATATTCGGCCGGCAGGCGGAAGTGCTTGCCGTCGTCGAAGGTGAGCTCGAGCACCTTCTCGGCGCGGTGGAGGTGGATTTCGGTGGGCAGCGGCACGGCTCAATCCTCGAGTTTGCGCGCCTCGTCGGGCAGCATAATCGGGATGCCGTCGCGGATCGGGTAGGCAAGGCCGGCCTGGCGGCTGATCAGCTCGTTCGTGGTGCGGTCGTATTCGAGCGGCCCCTTGGTGATCGGGCAGACCAGGATTTCGAGCAGCCGGGGGTCGATCGGGACTTTGGACTCGCTCATCGGGGATTCACTCATCGGTTCAGCTCGCAAGCGGCGTTTTTTCGGTGCCGCCGCCCGGTTGCGCATAGGCGTCCATGCGGAGCAGCGTCAGCAGTGTCTCGGCCCGGGCGGCTTCGGTTGGCGCTTCGAGGAGCGCCTGCTTCTCAGTTGGCGGGAGCGGGCACAGCATGCAAAGCGCGCCGACCAGGCGCTCGTCGGGCAGCGCCTCGAGGGCTTTCCAGTCGGCGCCGAGATTGCGGGTGGCGAGGTAGCTCTTCAAGGCGGCGAGGATCGGCTCGCGCTCGAGCTCGACCGCTTCGGGAACGCGCAGGTCCTGGGCGAATGGCGCGAGGGCGGCGCGGGCACGCCGGTAGCCGCGCCGCAATGCGAGCTCCTGTTCCAGACGGAAGCGGCAGAGCCCGGTCAAGGTGATCAGGTAGCGGCCGTCGTCGGTTTCGCTGAACGCGGTGATGCGGCCGAGCGAGCCGATCGCGAAGAGGGCGGGGCCGTTGGGCAGTTCGGCGCGCGAGGGGTCGGGTTGGATCATGCCGAAGATGCGGCCCTCGCCGAGCGCATCCTCTACCATGGCGCAGTAGCGCGGCTCGAAGATGTTGAGCGGGAGCCGCGCGTGCGGCAGGAGCAGTGCGCCGGCGAGCGGGAAGATCGCGAATTCGCTCGGCAGTGTGGCAAGGTGCGTGGCCGGTGCTGACATCAACGGGCGCTGGCATCAACGGAAGAGGAGCGCGGAGAGCTTGCGTCGGGCCGCGGTTGCGCTCGGGTCATCGAAGCTCCAGGCCTCGAAGAACTTGAGTAGCTGCAGGCGGGCTCCGTCGTCGCGCCAGGAACGGTCGCGGCGGATGATATCGAGCAGGGCGTCGGCCGCCTCTTCGCGCCTGCCCGCCGCGTTGAGCGCTGTTGCGAGGTCGTAGCGGGCGGCGAGGTCGGCCGGGTTTTTGGCGAGGCGCTGCTCGAGTTCCTTGAGGCCGGCGGTTGCCTTGCGCCCCTCGGCGGCGAGGGTGAGCGCGGCGCGGGCGCCGGCGATTTCGGCGTGCTCGGCGAGGGTGGGCGGAACCGACGCGAGCGCGTCCTTGGCGGCCTGTTCGTGGCCGGCGGCAAGCTCGGCGCGGATCAGCCCGCCCCAGGCCTCGGCGTCGTCGCGGTTGTTGGCGACCGCTTCGGCGAACAGGCTTGCGGCTTCGGTGGCGTTGCCTTTCTCGAGTGCGGTCTTGGCGGCGGGCAAGAGATCGTCACCGGGCGCGGCTCCGCCTGCGTTCTTCAGGATGTCGTCAACGAAGCGCTTGATCTCCGATTCAGGGAGGGCGCCCTGAAAGAGATCGGCGATCTGCCCCTGCCAGAATGCTGCGACGGTCGGGATGGATTGCAACGGCAGACCGAGGCCGGCGAGCTGCTGGACGAGGGAGCGGTTCTTGTCGATGTCGATCTTGACGAGCTTGACCTTGCCGCCGGTGGCGCGGACGACCTTTTCGAGCGTCGGGCTGAGCTGGCGGCAAGGGCCGCACCAGGTGGCCCAAAAGTCGACCAGCACCGGCATGGTGCGCGAGGCCTCGATGACCTCCTTCATGAAGGTCTTCTGGTCTCCTTCGACGATCATCGCCGACGAAGCAGGGGCCGACGCGGCGGCGGGTGCAGCGGTCGCAGGTTTCTGGCCGATGATGAGGTCCATGACGGCGTTCCCGAGGGGTTGTCAGGCGGTGCCCCATAAATGAGGCGTTCCGCGCGCGACACAAGGCGGGTCAGATGGGGCGGGTCAGGCGGAGGAGAGGGCCTGGTTGATGTCCGTGTAGAGGTCTTCGAGATCTTCGATGCCGACGGACAGCCTGAGCAAATCCGGCGGGCAGGGTGAGCCCGCACCTTCGATCGAGGCACGATGCTCGATCAGGCTTTCCACGCCGCCCAACGAGGTTGCGCGCTTCCAGAGGCGGGTTCTGGCGGCGGTCGCGATAGCGGCGGCTTCACCGGCACGCACGCGGATCGAAAGCATGGCGCCGAAGCCACCTTCCATCTGGCGGGCGGCGATGGCGTGGCCGGGGTGCGCCGGAAGACCGGGATAGAGCACGGCGGCAACGTGAGGGTGGGCGGCGAGGCGTTCGGCCAGTTCCATCGCGTTGGCGGCGGCGGCGCGGACGCGGAGATCGAGCGTGCGCATGCCGCGGATCAGGAGGTGGGTTTCGAGCGGGCCGAGAATCTGGCCGAGCATGGTGCGGGTGCGACGGATGCGGGCCCAGAGATCGTCTTCGCGGGCGGTGACGAGGCAGCCTGCGATGACGTCGGAATGACCGTTCAGGTACTTTGTCGCGGCGTGCATCACGAGATCGGCGCCGAGCGCGAGCGGGCGGGTGAAGACGGGTGTGGCTGCGGTCGAATCGACGGCGACGAGGGCGCCGGCGGCGTGGGCCAGGGCGGCAGTGGCGGCGATGTCGGTAATGGTCCAGAGCGGGTTGGCGGGCGTTTCCAGCCAGACGAGCCGTGTTGCGCCGGGACGGAGGGCGGCCGCGATCGCTTCGGGGCGGCTTGCATCGACTTCTTCGACGGCGAGGCCGAGCTCGGTTGCGTCGGTCGCGAGCCAGGCACGGAGGCCCCAGTACAGCACTTTCGGAATGATGACGTGCGCGCCGCTGCCAAGGGAAAGGAAAAGCGCGGTGGCGGCGGACATGCCGGAGCCGAACAGCATCGCGGACGAGGCTCCCTCCAGCATGGCGATGATCGCTTCGGCGGCGCGCACGGTCGGGTTGTCGGGGCGGCCGTAACAGTTGCCGCTGCGATACTGATTGTCGGGATCGCGGAGGTAGGTTGTGGAAAGGTGGATCGGGGGGATGAGGGCGCCGCTCGGCGTATCGATGTGGCCGAGCGCCTGCACGGCAAGGCTTTTGCGAGAGAAGCGGGGAGGAGAATCGGCGGGCATCGCACACAGAGTATGCGCAGTTTGGCTGAACACGCTCACGGTTTGTTTTCTCGAGCAATTCCACCACCCTGACCGGCATCTGGCAATTCCGGTCAGGGCGGTATCGCCCTACTCCGTTTTCGCGAGGTTTTCCCGAGCGGGTTCGCGCGGCCGTCTGCCCTGCGCGTCGTTCGGCGATCCAGTCAAACGCGACGCGAAAGGCCGGGCTCGGGTGGTGCGTTGCCGATCAGCCGGGCGGGCTGCATTCCGGTGCCGTGGCCGGTACTCCCTTCGCGCGCCGGATGACATCGGCGTGGATGGTGCCGTCGGCGCCGCGCGATCCCAGCACGGAGAGGGTTTCCTTGGGGACCAGGATCGTTGTCTCACCCGATTTCAGTGCGGGGCCCGCATCGATCGTCATCTTTACGCCGGCTTCTGTCGTGATGGTCAGTTGGTTGCCGTTCATCGCGTCGAGCACGCCGTAGAGCGCGACCGGCTGGCCCGGCGAGACCTCCATGACTCCCGGGATCGCGGTCGCGCGCGGACATGCAGCGGGGCCGTGTGCCGCGCCCGGCGATGGCGGGGCCGGGGTCTCGATGCCAGTGTTCAGCAGCGGTTTCACGGAGGCGGCGGCCTCTGCCTCGAGGCCGAGCGTTTGCCCGGAGGCCGATCCGCCGCCGCCCGCACTCTCCTGTGCGTACGCCGGTTGCGCCGCGCAGAAGCAGGCGAGCAAAATCCAGATTGCGCGTTGCATGATCATCGGTCCTTTACTGCAGGCCAAAGATGGCGAGCTCGCGATTGCTGGCGACGAATACCCGCCCGTTGGCGACGACGGGAACGATGTTCGCGTTGCCGCCGGTGTTCGGCCAGGCGCCGGCGCGAAGGTGGCGCAACAGCGCCAAATGACCTGACGAATCCTTTGTTTCAGAAAAGGCGTCGAGGAAGTCCTGGGGATTGGCGCGATTATCGGGCCGTGACACCGCCCAGATGACGACCCCGGGGCCGGTCGCGAAAGACGAGACACTGGTGAAGAAGCCGGGATCGCTGACGTTGGCGCCGAGGTTCGAGATCGGCTGCGTGGAGCCGGCGTTGACGAGCGCGACCGGCGACGTTCCGACGTGCCACATGGTTGCCGCCGCGCCGCCGCTGCTGACCACCACGCCGTTCGGCTCCATGAAATAGGATTGCCCGCACCAGCAGCCGCCGATGTTCTGGACGGTCAGGTCGTGGTCGGGTCCGCCTTGGGTGAAGCCGCCCATGTGGCTGGCGTTCAGGATAAAGAGCCGCCCGTCCTTGCCGGCGGCGGCCAGCAGGTTGGGCACCGCACCGTTCTGCGGCGGCAGCACCGTCACGCCGCCCGAACCGAAGTCAACATCGCCCTTGTCGAGGTTGCCGACATTCGAAGGGGTGAAGAAGTCGGTGACCTGGGTGAGGTCGGGCCGCAACTTGACGACACTTTCCGCGAGGTTTCGGCTGATGTTGTATGTCGTCCCGGACTGGTCCGAGTTACCCGTTACCGCATAGATGAACCCGCTCTGGTCGGCAGCCAGTGCATAGCCGGACATCCAGATCGAAGAAAGAAAGAAATTGTTGGGCGACGCGGCGAGCGTGTTGCTCAGGTGATTCGCGGGCAGCGGAGCGAGCGTGCTCCGGCGCCAGCCGAGGATCCAGCCGCGCGAATTCCCCGCCTGAAAGTCGCAATAACTTGCGAAGCCCGCATAGACGTTGCCGTTTGCGGCGAGCAGTCCGGCACGCTGGCGTTGCCGCAGCGGGTCGAACGTCACGATCGCCCCGTTACTCAACTGGTGCGAGGCAGTGACCTTGGGGGGCGGGAGGCGATCCGCCAGTGTCGCGAGGTCGAGGGCATGGATGCGATGCGTCGGAGTGCCGGCCTCGATTCCGTAGGTCACGAGGAAGATGGTTCGCGCGGCGAGGTCGATCACCGGCGTGCCGTTGATCCCGACATGGGGACCGTTGTTGTTGCAGTTGAGCGGGGTCGGCACGGGCGGGCCGAGATTGCGTTGGGCCAGGATCACGCCGGTCAGCGCATCGATGGCGTAGACGGTGTTGCTTTCGGTGGCGACATAGACGACGTTGTGCCCGCTAGTGGGCTTGCCGCCGACGGTGGCCAGACCGGGCACCACCAGCGGCTGCGCATCCACCTGGTCGTCAAGTCCTATGGTGTGGCGCAGGGCGAAGCGGGAGCCGGCGACGGT
>JBOHMN010000398.1:0-5396 GCA_050730175.1 Acetobacteraceae bacterium
ATCCCGAGCATCGCGAGCGTCGCCAGCGATACGCCGGGAACGAGACCTGAAAACCAGGCTCCCATCCCGGCCCCGATGCCGAGCGAAGGGGAAAAGAGACCGCCCGGGATGCCGCTCAGGTACGAGGCCACCAAGGCCACGTATTTGAGCGGCGCGAAGGCGTCGCCCACCATGTTCTGGTTGTGCAGAAGCGCACGCGCGGGGAAGTAGCCCGTGCCGAACGTGGCGCCGCCGGACGCATAATTGCACGCGGCAACGACCAAGCCGCAGCAAGCGGCGAACAGGACCGGGCGTTTCAGCGCGAGCCGACGCATGATCATCGGGAAGCCTTCCGGTGCGAGCGCGAGGGTGCGCCCGAACAACCCGCCGAACACGCCGCCCGCGAGTGCGCAGAGGAGCACGGCCGCGTAGTCAACGCCGAGCGGCAGCGTCGCCGTGATAGTGCCGAAATAAGTATAGCCGCCGGCGTAGAAATGGCTCGCGATCAGCAGTGTCGTGATGCCACCCACGACCACCGCACCGAGCAACGCCGTGGTGTAGCGAGCGTCGAAGGCATGGCCGAGCTCTTCGATCGCGAAGATCACGCCTGCGATCGGCGTGTTGAAAGCGCCGGCGATTCCGGCCGCGCCGCCAACCAGCACCAGTGCGCGCTTGATCTCCTTGCCGCGCATGAGTTCGAGGTGCGTCAGGCTGTTCATGATCGAAGCGCCGATCTGCACAGTCGGCCCCTCGCGGCCGATCGTCGCGCCGAACAGGGTGCCCAGGATCGTGAGCAGGAATTTGCCGACCAAGATGCGGAGCGAAAGCACGGTGTTGATATTCTTCGGCTCGTCCATGTGGAGTGAGGCCATCGCCTGGGGAATGCCGCTTCCCTGCGCGCCGGGAAAAACGGTGCGTGTGAGGAACGTGCACAATGCCAGACCGGGTGGAGTAATGAGAAAAATGATCCAGAGCCGCCCGGCGGTGAAATTGGCGATCACGTGGGTCGCGCGCGTGACCGTCCAGGCGATGAAAAGCGCGGCGCAGGCGACCAGCGCCGCTCCGGCGGCAAACAATGCCCGGCGCTGCCAGGCGGGCCAGAACTCACCCACGAGGCGCCACGGGCCGCCATCGCGCGTCGCTCGCCGAATCCGTCTCACATCTTTTCCTGTGTTGCCGCCGGCCCTGCCTGATCCGGAGCGCTCGAGGAGGCGCGGTCGGAGGTCGTGCCGGAAGTTTCGGCGTGCTGCCGGGTGCGGCGGGCAGACGCGCGGGATGTCGTCAGGCGCATGGTGACGTGGAACCTGCCCAGGGCATGCTCGGCTTTCGGACTGACCGATTCCGTGGGAGCCGAACTGCCTGGCCGCCATCGGTCAGAAAGGTGGGCCCCCTGGTTCGGCTCCGGGTCTCGGCCCTGCAGCAGCGCCTAGGGCTGAGAAGACGAATTGTCAAACGCCGCGCGGGAGGCCCGGCGCCCGTCCGCACCGAAGCAGCCGCCGAACGCGCCCGCGATCACTCGGGCGCGGACGGCGGCCGCGGTTGTGGTTTTTACCTTTCGCGTTTGCGGCCGGTGATCATCGAGCGAACGAGATTCTCGCCATGCTGCACGCTCGCAGCCAGCACTCCGAGGACGTGGACAACGATGAGGACAATTGTGAGATTGGCGAGCGTTTGATGCACGTCCTCGACCCATTGCGCACCCCAGAACGCGTCGGTCGTCATCATGTATCCCGTCACACCCGTTGCCGCGAGGAGTGCGAGCAGAGCCAGGACCATCGCGCCGCCCGCCGGATTATGACCGAGGTGGCGCGGCGCTCTGTGCCGGGCGATGTCCCAAAGGTAGGCCAGCACTGCGCCCGGCGACCGGACGAAGTTGCTGAAGCGAGCGTGCCGCGCTCCGACGATGCCCCAGCCGATGCGTAAGGCGATCAGCACGGCGATCGCATAGCCCGCGGCAAGATGGAGCCACTCGATTTTGTTGCCGGTCAGGTACGCAGTGGGGAGCAACAAAACGAGCGACCAGTGGAATACCCTGATAAAGAGATCCCACACCTTGACCGTTGCCGGCGGCGTGACGCCGCCGGCTTCGGTTTGCCTTTCGGTGAGCGAGGCGCTCACCGCCGTTACCTCTGGCCTACGATCTGGCCGTTGGTGGGATCGACGAACAGCTCGACACGTCCGCCATTCTTGTCGCGGGCATAGATTTCGCCGCACGCAGCAGCCACTTTCGCTTTCTGGACCTTGTAGCCGAGCGCCTCGACCTTGCCGCGCAACGTGTCGAGCGACAGCCACTGGCTTTCTGGCGCCGTCGTGCAGGGGCGGCCGAGGGTGGTTGCCTGGGCGGCAACGGCGCCAAACGCAATAGCCGCACCGAGGGCAACAGGGATGAGCTTCAGCATGTTCGTTTCCTTCATGGCGACCCGTCGCACCATGCGGCGGGTGGTGCGGCGGAACCTACCGAGAGGCGGCTGACAGCAACCTGTTGATCCATGTCAACGATCTGTCAGGCACGGTCGCGGAATGTGCGTTGGTTGGAGATGGCACCGCTTCGTATGGCCGGACGCTTTCGCCTCTTGCTGGTGGTCGGGACGATGGCGCTCGCGCTGGCGCTGACGCCGTTGGCTGTCCGTGCCGGCGCGGACGACCAGGACGCGGTTCGTGCAGCTGTCCAAGCCGGGCAGATTCGCCCGCTTGAAGAGATTCTCGGGCGGGTTCGCAGCAAGCTGCCCGGTGAGATTGTCGGCGTGAAAATCGAGCACAAGGAACGCTGGATTTACGAAATCCGGGTGCTGAACCCGGGCGGACGGCTGTTCGAGGTGAAGGTTGACGCCGCGAGCGGCGTGATCGAGCGGATCAAGGAGAAATGACACGCATCCTCCTGGTCGAGGATGATCGCCGGATCGCGGCGAATATCACGCGTGTGCTGGGAACGGCGGGCTACGTGGTGGAAACGGCGCGCGACGGCGAGGAGGCATGGTTCCGCGGCGATACGGAGGAGTATGCCGCAGCCATCCTGGATCTGGGCCTCCCTGGCCTGGACGGGCTTTCGGTACTCAAGCGTTGGCGCGCCAATGAGCGGCGCATGCCGGTCCTGATCCTGACCGCACGCGGCGCGTGGGCCGAACGGGTGGACGGCATCGACGCCGGCGCAGACGACTACCTGCCCAAGCCATTCCGCATGGAAGAGTTGCTCGCCCGCCTGCGTGCCATCATCCGCCGGGCAGCCGGGCATGGCTCCTCGGTGTTTGTCGCCGGCGACGTGACGCTGGACGAGCGTCAGAAGAAGGTCAGCGTACGCGGCGTGCCGATCCCGCTGTCGCCACTCGAGTGGCGGCTTGCGGTCTATCTCCTGCGGCATCGCGGCCGGGTCGTCTCGCAACAGGAGCTCGAAGAAAACGTCTACGGCCTCAACGAGGAGCACGATTCGAACGCACTCGAAGTGCTGATCGGGCGCGTCCGGAAGAAGCTCGGTCAAGGGGTGATCGAGACGCGCCGGGGATTCGGCTACCTGATCCCAGAGGTGTCGGCATGAGACGCATTTCTCTCCGGCTTAGGCTCCTGGCCGGCGGGATCGCTGCTATTCTGGTTGCACTGACGATTGCCGGCGTGGCCCTAAGCGTGCTCTTCGAACGTCATGTCAGCCGCACGATCGCGGCGGACCTGGACGTTTATTTGAAGCAACTGCTGGCGGCCACCGAGGTCGATGCGCAAGGTCGGCTTCTAGTGTCGCAACCGCCTGCTGATCCGCGATTTGCCGAGCCGTTATCTGGCCTCTACTGGGAGCTCGTCAGTGCCGACGGCCAATTGTTGCGCTCTCGTTCTTTATGGGATACGGTCCTCAGGCTGCCCGCCGATGCCATTGCTCCGGGGGGCTTGCACCTGCACGAGATACCAGGCCCGACGCGCACTCGCGTGCTGGCGGCGGAACGAAGCGTGTTCTTGACAATAGGCGGCCGGCGGGAGCGGGTCCGCGTCGTAGTGGCTACGGACGTCGCACGGATCGCTGCGGCCCGGTCCGCCTTCGCCAGGGACCTCGCTCTTGCACTTGCGCTGCTCGGGGTCGTTCTGGCCGCCGCGACGTCCGTTCAGGTCGCGCTCGGACTGAGACCACTTGACGGCATTCGTCGTGGTATTGCCGCAATCCGATCGGGTGACCGGCGGCGCCTGCCGGCCCCCGCACCGGTGGAGGTCCGACCCCTGGTGGAAGAAGTCAACGCATTGCTGGATGCGCAGGAACAGGAGATCGAGCGTTCTCGTGGCCGTGCGGCGGACCTTGCACACGGGCTGAAGACGCCGTTGGCTGCGCTGGCATCCGATGCCGGCAGACTGCGCGAGGAGGGTGCGCACGAGATTGCGCGCGATATCGAGGCAATCGCCGAAGCGATGAGCCGGACCGTTGATCGTGAACTGGCGCGTGCGCGCGCTCGTGCGAGTACAAGCCGGAGCGGCCGAGCAACCGTCGCACTGGAGCCGCTGGTCCAGTCGCTGCTGGGGACCCTTGCGCGCACCCCGAGCGGCGCGCGGATACGGATGGAGACCGATATCCCAGCCGGGGCCTCCGTTCCCTTCGAACGGACCGATCTGGCAGAGGTATTGGGGAATCTCCTGGACAATGCGGTGCGCCACGCGGAATCGCGCGTGCGTGTGATAGCGTTTCACGGCGAAAACGGCGTTTCGATCGCGGTCGAGGATGACGGGCCCGGAATTGCTCCGGCCGTGCGCGCCGCGGTCCTCGCACGGGGTGCGCGCCTGGATGAGCTGAGCGAGGGTGCCGGTCTGGGGCTCGCGATCGTACTGGACGTGCTCGATGCCTATGGGTGGCGGCTCGTCCTCGATACTTCCGCGCTCGGCGGCCTCAAGGCCACGGTCGCGCCACGCCGCGCCGGGCCGCACGGCGATGGGCGATTGGAAGCAGATGCCAATGGATTGGAACTGCCAACTCGCCAACCGCACCCGTCGGCGGTGCGGGATGGCCGCGTGCCGGCCGGCCTGCTAGAACGTACCGATCGCGGAGGCAATTCTGAACCATGCCTGTCAATCTTTCCATCACGAATGCGCCTGACCAAGTGGTCCAGCGGTTGCGCGCGCGTGCGGAGCGGCACCACCGATCCCTCCAAGGTGAGTTGATGGCGATTATCGAGGCGGCAGTCCGGGAGGAAAGCCCATCCGCTCCGGCTGCGGCACCAGCTGCCGATAGAGCAAGCGGCGGTCGACCATGATGGTGCGTTGGAACTCGCGACAACGACCGGCCTGACCGCGTACGACGCGAGTTACGTCTGGCTCACGCGGCAGCTTGGTGCGGATTTGGTGACGCTCGATCAACGGCCTGCCAGCGCGGATGCATCGCTGCGGCGGTTGCCGTATGCCCGAGGCAGAATCGGATCAGCCGGTCCTGCAGAGGCGTCCGGAGACAGGGG
>JBOHMN010000399.1:0-18137 GCA_050730175.1 Acetobacteraceae bacterium
ACGAGGCGCAGGTAGAGGCGGCGGTCACCGCCACGGCCGCGCGTTTCGGCGGCATCGATATCTGCGTGAACAACGCGAGCGCAATCGCCCTGACGCCGACGCTCGAGACCGCGATGAAACGCTACGACCTGATGAACGAGGTTAATGCCCGGGGTACCTTCCTCTGTTCCCGGCTTTCCCTGCCGTTCCTCCTCAAGGCGGGCAATCCGCACATCCTGAACATCTCGCCGCCGCTCGAGATGAGTGCGAGGTGGTTCGCGCCGCACCTTGCGTACAGCATTGCGAAGTTCGGCATGAGCCTTTGCACCCTCGGCATGGCGGAGGAATTCCGGAGCAAAGGCGTTGCGGTGAACTCACTCTGGCCGCTCACCACGATCGATACAGCAGCAATTCGCAATCTGCTTGGGGGCGAGCCCGTCGCGCGCATGAGCCGCTTGCCCGCCGTCATGGCAGACGCGGCCTGTGCGATTCTGAAGCGACCCTCGCGCGCATGCACCGGAAACTTCTTCATCGACGAGGAGGTGCTGCGTGCGGAAGGGGTGACCGATTTCAGTCGCTATGATCCGCCGGGCGGCAAGCTCGCCAAGAGCATCTTCGTGCCCGACGCCGTGCTCGCGCGCGTGCCGACGAGAGTGGTGTCGCGCCCTGGTATGGGATAGATGGAAGAAGGAAGGTTTAGGGGAGGATGCCGTTTGCGTAAGGCCCAGGGTTTTGTCTTTGTTGCTTTGCTTCTGTTCGCCGCGAGTGCCGCTGCAGGCACGTTGACGCGCGCGGCGGTCGAGGCGGCGATTCGTGCCGCCGGGCCGGGTCGTCCGGTGAATCTGGGAGGGCAGTCGCTCGCCGGTCTTGACCTCTCCGGCCTCGACCTCGCGGGGGCCAACCTCTCGCACGCGGACCTCTACAATGTGAAGCTCGACGACGCGAATCTGACCGGAGCCGATCTTTCCGGAGACCGGATGGATCTTGCCTGGCTGATGCGGACCAACCTCACGCGGGCGAACCTTTCCGGCGTGCAAATGCATGGTCCGATCACCGCGCCGGGAATCGAGGATGTACCAAAGGATGCGCCGATTCTGGTCGGCGCGAATTTTTCCGGGGCGCATCTCATTGCGCGCTTCAACGGCGACGCCGAAGGAGCGAATTTCTCACACGCGGATCTGGGCGCCCAACTCCGCAATCAATCGATGGGTATCCTGCGCTCGGACTTGAACAACGCCAATCTTCGGCATGCGGACTTCGAGGACGCGAATCTCGACTTCGCGACGCTCCGGTTTGCCGACCTCACCGGTGCTGATCTCCGGGGCGCCAGATTGCACTGGGCGGATCTGTCCGGCGCCGATTTCACGGGCGCCGATGTGACGGGTGCCGATTTCACGCACGCGACGCTCACCGCGGCCGTTCTGAAAAATGTGAAGGGCCTGGATACCGTGAAGGGCCTGGAGACGGTGACGGGTCTCAAGCGCTGATAGCGAGCCCGTCAAGCCGCCCCGGCGCGCAGTACCAGGCGTCCGGTCACCTTGCCGTCCTTCAGGCGCATCAGCGCGGCGTTCGCCTCCCGCTGTGGGACCGTTGTCACCGGCAGGGGCTCGAGCTTGCCCTCCTGGGCAAGGCGTACGAGCGCGCGCAAGTCCTTGGGATTGCCGACAAAGCTTCCCTGCACCGTCAGCGCGCGCATCGCCATCAACGGCAGGGGCAGCGTCAGCTCGCCGCCGAACAGACCGACCTGCACCAGCTTGCCGCCCTTGCGCAGCGCATCGAACGAAAAGCGTGCCGAGGCCGTGCCGTTGACGAGGTCGATGATGGCACCAACCGGGCCGCCGCAGGCGGCCATGATCTCCCGTGCCACTGCCTCACCGTTGCCGTCCACCACCTTGGCGGCACCGGCGGCAAGTGCGGCCATCCGCTTCTCGGCGCTCACGTCGACGACGACGATGTTGGCATGGCCGAAGGCCTTCAAGACCGTGATCGCGCTCAAGCCGAGCCCGCCGGCACCGACGACCACGCAAGGTTCGCTGGGCGGCAACGGCATCACCTTGCGGATTGCGGAATAGACGGTGATGCCGGAGCAGGCATAGGTTGCGGCGAGGGCAGGATCGAGCGTTCCGGGATCGATCAGGTGGCGGGGATGCGGCGCCAGCACGTGCGTTGCATAACCGCCGTGCTGGTAAATTCCGATGCTGCGTGGTGTCAGGCACATATTGTCTTCCTCGGCGAGGCAGCGCGCGCAGGTGCCGCAACCCACCCACGGAAAGACGATGCGCCGATCCCCGGGCGCCACACCGGTTACCTCGGGCCCGAGCTTGACGACCCGGCCAACGATCTCGTGGCCCATCGCGAGTGGCAAGGTGACCCCGCGGTCCTTCAAGGAAATCCGGCGGCCTCCGCCGAGATCGTACCACCCCTCCCAGATATGCAAATCCGAGTGGCAGACGCCGCAATGGGTGACTTCGAGCAAGACTTCGGTGCCCTTGGGTTCCGGGGTCGGCAGCTCGATCTCTTGCAAGGGCGCTCCGTTGGCGACGACTGCCCATGCGCGCATCGTATTTCCTCCGTGCTCAGGACGCGCTCACCGCGAGCGCAGCTTCGTTCATCATGCGAATCGGTTTGCCGTCCAGGAAGGCCAGGATATTGGCAATGCCTTCGGTGTAAAACTGCTCATAGACCTCTTTCGTGCAATAGCCGAGATGCGGCGTGAAGACGGTGTTCGGGCACTCGAGCAAGGGGTGGCTCGGCGGCAGAGGCTCCTCGGGGAATACGTCGAGCGCGGCGGTGATCCGGTTGGCCCTGAGTGCGGCGAGCAGTGCCGTTTCGACGATCAAAGGAAAACGCGCCGTATTGATCAGCACCGCACCTTGCTTCAGGCGCGCAAGATCGCCCGCACCCAGCAATCCGCGCGTCTGTTCCGATAGGACGAGATGCAGGCTTACAGCGTCCGATTCCTCGAGCAGTTGCTCTTTGCTGCGCAACTCTGCCCCGGCTGCCACCGCCCGCTCCGCGGTCAGATGCGGGCTCCATCCCAGCACCTTCATGCCGAGCGCGGCGCCATAGCGCGCCATCCTGGTGCCGATTCGCCCGAGACCGATCAGCCCGAGGGTTCGCCCTTCCAGCACCGTTCCGGCACCGATCCCGGATTGGAATCGCCCGGCCCGGACGGAAGCGTCCGCAGCCGCGACTTGCCGCATCGCAGCAATCAAGAGGCCAAGTGCGATTTCCGCCGTAGCCGCTGCGGAAAGCTCGCCGCCGGTGTTGCAGACCAAGACACCACGGCGCGTGCAGGCCTCGAGATCGAGCAGAGCCGAGCGTCGGCCGGTGAGCGTGATCATCCTGAGGTTGGGCAGCCGGGCGATCAGCGTTTCCGGGAAGGCCATCCGTTCGCGCATGGCGACCAGGAACTCGTATTCCGTTAGCGCCTCGGCCGCCTTTTCCTCCGGCACGAGCGGGCCGGAGAAGAACGAGACTTCAACCTTGCGCGCGGTCAATTGCGACCAATCTGCCCCCTTTCTTGCTACGCGCTGCCAGTCATCCAGTACTGCGACCCGCATTGGCGTCCTCCGTTGACGGATTACCGGCAACGAGACTCGCGCGAGCGCTTGCAGAGCGCAAGTGGCCGACCAGACTCCCGCGTGTCGCCTGCCCAGCAGCGTGCCCATGAGTGGGGGGCGACGCTTCCGCGCAGAGCGGGTCAATCCCGGAAGCGGTGGTCCGAGCGGCCATAGAGTCCGGAATGCAACGAAGGATGAAAACCGCGATGGAACGAGCGGGGCGCGCTGAAGCGCCGGATGTCCGGGTGGAACGGCCCACGCAGCCCGGGCGGAGCGGAGCGGTGGAAGGCAAAACTGTGGAAGTGGTGGTGGAAGTGGTGGTGGAAGCGATAGTGGGAGCCGAAATATCCGAAGCCGAATACGCCATAAGGATAGGGAGAAACGTACGTCGGATAGACCGGCCCTGGATAGTAATAGCCGTATCCCGGATAGTAGCCTCCAGCGTAGCCACTCGGGTAGGCGACACAGCCAGCAAGCGCTAGTGCGGCCAACATCGCAACAGCCGGCAGAAGAGCCTTGGCACGCGAGCCGAACATCAAACCAACTATCCGGCCGCTTGAGGTGACAAGAGCCACCGTACTCATTTGAGTGAACTGGGTTGTCGCGCGGCGAGCGGCAAGGGCGCGCGGAAATGAAATCCGCGTCCGAGCTGACCAACGAATGTCACGATTCTTAGAGCGTGTTCGGCCAGCCTGAACATGCTGTCCGTTTGTTTTCTCGAGCAATTTGATCATCCTGACCGGCATCTGGCGATTCCAGTCAGGGTGATATTGCTCTAGGCGTCGAAGAAAGAAATGAGCACCCCGTCGCCCGAGTTGCCCCGTGCTACTTGCCGGCCGACTTCTTGATCGGGTTGTGCGCAGCGTGCACCGCGTTGCTCGCCGGTCTTGACCGTGCGGGTCTCATGTTTGACCGTGATCCCCTTCTTGTTGGTTGTACTCGCGGCGGTCTTGGGCAGGTCACTCCGTCAGATTGATCGTGTCGTTCGCGATGTTCACGGAGAGTGAGACCGACTTGTTGGCGCGTGTCATCGCCGTGGCGTGCACGATATCGCCCTTCTGCGAGACGAGATGGATGTCGCGATAGCCTTTCGCCGACATGATGTTGAGCGCGTCGGTGTAGATCGGGCCGGAGCCGGGCGGTGGCGCCGCCGCGAGCACGAGCCCAGTTGTCCCGACCATGCCGAGTGAAACGACCGCAGCGAGCGCGATTTTCTTCACTGGATCGTCCTTTCCCATATTCCCTGGAGGTCGGCCCAACCGTCGCCTCCGATCTGAGTTCCGATGCCGTGCGATCTGGGTTGCATGGATTGCCGTATCCTTTCCGAGGCATGAATTTGCCCGGCGCGGCGAAGCTCCGGAGCGGGCGAGGTCAAGGGCTCCGCACCCGTTTCGGCCGGCGGGCGCAGGGGTGCCTGACGCGAGCCATGAAGCCCGCTTCGGACACAGCCGTGCCGTTGCGAACGAGCCCGCATTGAGCGTCGATTTCTCCAATGGAGTCGGCGGCCTCGGCTTGGAAACGGCGAAAGTTCTTCAGCGCCGCGCTACGCCCCGGGGTCGCATTTTCCGGGTGCAGCTCAGACGCCGCCGGCCGAAGTACCCGGGTCTGATTCAGTAGGTCGCACGACCGCCCGAGACATCGAATACAGCACCGGTCGAAAATGAACACTCCTCGCTGGCAAGCCAGCAGACCAGGGCGGCGACCTCTTCGACCAGGCCAAACCGGCCCATCGGAATCTTGCCTTTCATGAAAGTGATCTGTGCGTCTGTCATTTGCGCGAATATCGGGGTTTCCACAGCCGCCGGAGCCACGCAGTTGACGCGGATGCCGGTGCGCGCCAGCTCTTTGCCAAGCGACTTGGTCAAGCCGATCACCGCCGCTTTCGCCGCGCTGTATGCGGCGGCGTTCGGATTGCCCTCCTTGCCGGCGACCGAGGCGATATTGACGATCCGCCCGTAATCCGCTCTGCGCATCAGCGGCACGACGGCGCGGTTGCAGTAGAAGAGGCCGTGCACGTCGACCTCGAACACGTGGAGCCATTCTGCTACGGGGTATTCCCAGAGGGGCGTGTTCGGCCCGGTGATGCCGGCCGAGGTGATCAGGATGTCGATCCGGCCAAGTGCGGCTTCGGTTTCCGTGGCGGCACGGTGGACGGCGTTCGCGTCGGCCACGTCGAGCGTTGCGCCGTGCGTCGCGGAGATCTTCGTGCGCACCCGCGCCAGCGCGGTTGCATCGCGGTCCCAGAGACTGACGCGCGCGCCTTCGCGCGCGAGCCGCGCAGCGATCGCCGTGCCAATCCCGGAGGCCCCGCCGGTGACGATCGCACCGCGCCCGGCAAATCTTCCGACCTCACTCATCGCATCTCCTTTCGCACTTCACCGAAGTGGAGTGCGGATCATGCCGAAAGCGACCGAGGTTGCCGAGGCCCCGGGCGCGAGCCGAGCAGTCAGGCGGTACTCTGCGACGACGAGCGATCCGGGCCACTCCGCGCGGGTGCGCGTGCGATGCGCCGAAAGCATTCACGTCCGGCCGCGCATCGTCCGGGTTGATGAGAGAGGCGGGTTCGGGGAAGCTGAACACGCTCCGGTCATCCAGACTGATGACCGAGGTCCCGAGAGGGCGGGCACACCCCCAAGATCTTCAGGTTCCCGTGCAGAGAATCGTCAGGAGCCTTTTTTCGGTACTCGCTTTGCCCGTACCGGCAACGGGCGAAGGTCGGGGGCGACCATTGCTGCGGCAAATTTGCGCGGAAAGACCGCGGCGGCGCCCCCGTTCTGCCACTGCGCGAGCACGGGACAGGCGCGGCGATTCTGGCCGCTGACATCGAACTCCGCTCCCCAACCGTTGGCGGTTTTCTCGCACGCGACATTGTTCGTCAGGAGCGCGGTGCGCAATTTCACGAGGTCGGTTCCTCCCGCCTTTGCGATAGCGGCAAAGAAGAAGCCCGCTCCGACATAGGCGGCAAGGCTCAGGCCCGAACGTGGCGCAGCGCCGTATTTCGTCTGGTAGGCGATTCCGACGGCTGTCACGCCGGGTGCGGCATGCGGGTTGATCGCGTAGGGCGGGAAGTCGGCGATCAGCGTGCCGTCCAGCCCTGGACCGACTGCAGCGCGTGTATCCGCCATCGCGTAGGACGGACCGCTGCCGATCACCATGCGCGGCTGCCAGGCGGCTTCCGCCATGCCACGGTAGAAGAGCACAATGTCGTTGGAAAGGCCGCTGTGCAGCACGACTTCGATGCGCGCTCCTTTCAGGGCACGGATCAGCGGCATGAAGTCCCCTGTTCCGGGCGGGTAGGTCAGCGTCTGTGCGATTGCAAGACCGCGGCTTTTGCAAGCGGCCGCCTGTGCCTCTGAGATTGCCAACCCGAGTTCCTCGCGCACCGCCAGCACAGCGACGCGAAGGGATCGGAGCTCGCGTTGCCAGAGCGGCGCCAGAACATCGGCGATGCCCGCCACCGACAATGCGCCAAGCGCGTGGACCTCGGAGCAGGAGCGGAACACGCTTGGCAGCCCGCGGCCGGTCACGGCGGAGCCGGTTGCCGTCAGCTCGAAATAGGGAACATTGGCGAGAGCGGACGCCGCGGAAGCCGTGAGCGCCATGGCGGTCGTTCCGGTGCCGAAGATGGCCGAGACCTTTTCCCGCTCAATGAGTGCCTTCGCAGCGCTCGCCGCGAGGGATGGATTACGCGCATCCGACTGTTTGAGAACCACCTTGCGCCGGTCGAGGCCACCCGCGCTGTTCAGCGCCTCGACGGCGAGGGCCAAACCGCGGAATGCCTCATCGCCGAGCAGAGCGGCATCGCCGGTGAACGGGAAAAGCGCGCCAAATGTGAGCGGCGGACCGGACGCCGGCGCGGGCGCGCGCGCCGGCGCGGCCCCGAGCCCGAATCCGGCGGCTCCCGCCAGCAGAACGCGGCGCGTCATGCGCATTGCCATCCCCCGAAGCGGCCTTCCTCTTGCCGCCTTTTGGTGCACCCCGGCACGGATTGTCCGGCGCCGTGCGCGCTTCTGCAACCCCATGTGCACAAAGAAAAGGGGGCGCAACCTCCGCGTGAGATGTCCTCGCTTGACGCTCAAGCGCCGGTATTCTTTTGTGGCGGCCTCCCCGGAGCGGCCTTGCCATGCCATTGCCCGACCACATGACGGCTATCGTCTGCACCGCGCCTGGCGGCCCTGAAGTGCTGAAGTTGGCCGAGCTGCCAGTTCCGCTGCCGCAGCCGGACGAAGTGCTGATCAAGGTTGCTGCGTGCGGCGTCAATCGGCCCGATATCTTGCAGCGGGAGGGCTTTTATCCGCCGCCGCCCGGGGCGAGCCCGCTGCTCGGCCTGGAGGCGGCGGGAGATATTGTCGAGGTCGGTGCACTTGCCGCGCCGTGGCACCCCGGCGATCGCGTCACCGCGCTCTGCAATGGCGGCGCCTACGCGGAATACTGTGCGGTTCCCGCCCCGCAGTGCCTGCCGTGGCCGGCCGATTTCGATGCCGTCCGGGCGGCGGCATTGCCGGAAGTGCTCTTTACTGTCTGGGCCAACCTGTTTCGCGCGGGCCACCTCGGCTCCGGGGAAACGGCACTGGTGCATGGTGGGGCAAGCGGCATCGGTACTGCCGCCCTTCAGCTCGGTCGCGCACGTGGCGCGACCATGTATGCGACTGCAGGCTCGGCCGAGAAATGCGCTGCCTGCCTCAGCCTCGGCGCTGCTGCGGCGATCAACTACCGGACGCAGGATTTCGTTGCCGCGATTCTTGACCTCACGGGCGAGCGCGGCGTCGATGTGGTGCTCGATATGGTCGGCGCACCTTACATGGCAAGGAATCTGCGAACCCTGGCCCGCGATGGCAGGCTTGTGTTGATCGCCTTCCAGGGCGGTTCCAAAGTGGAGCAGTTCGATTTCCTGCCCGTGATGACACGGCGGCTGACGATCACGGGATCGACCATGCGGCCGCGCACCACCGCGGAAAAAGGCGCGATCGCTGGCGAACTCGAGGCCGCGGTCTGGCCGCTCCTGTCGAGAGGGACGATCGCGCCCGTGATCCACGCAACGTTCCCACTCGCCGAGGCCGCTGCTGCGCACCGGCTGATGGAGGCGGGCGGCCATATTGGCAAGATCGTGCTGACCCTCTGAGCCGGCTCAGCAAGCCACGCACGGGCACGCACCGGGTTGCTTTCGGGTCAGTCGACCTTGACAAAGTCGAACTTGCCGAGCGCCTGAATGAGCAGATAGCGGCTGGTCCCGATCCCCGCATTGTACGCGTGATGAACGGCCCTGGCCGGGATTTCGCAGCTTTCGCCTGGCTGCAAGACGCGCCTTTCGGCAGGTTGCCTTGTCTCCACGCCGATCAAGCCGGCCAGGCAATAAAACCGGTCCGAGACCTCGGAATGGTAGTGCCAAGGATTCGTGTCGCCGGGCTCGAAGGTATGTTCGACGATGCGGATGTCGGCGGTCTCGACGACCACATCGGTCTTCCGGGCCGCCGGATCGGCTGTTGCTTCGGCATGGCGTTGCTCGTGCATGGCTTTGTCCTTCTCTGTCCGTCACTATCTCTGCGACTGATCATACCAGACGGTGGTGCGGAGAGCAGGCCCATCGTGCCCCCGGGCGAGGGATGCTAGTGTGCCAGGTTCGCCGGTTGTATCTCACGAATGGAACCAACTCGTGACACACTAGCTCTTTCATTTCAGTGGCCTGCTTATCTCCTTATGTTTGCTGCCGAGGGCAGCGAACGGCGGGGGCAGGACACCGGGCTTGCGCTGGCAAAATGGCGCTGCCTGACCGACACGGTGATGGGGAAAGATGCACCAGGATCCACAGACCAACGAGGCGCAATGGACCGCGGTCGACGCGTATATCACCGGCCGGCTGATCCGTCCCGACGACGTTTTCCGCGCGGTGCTCGCGGCCAATGCCGCCGCGGGGTTGCCGGCGATTGATGTTTCGCCGCTCCAGGGACAATTTCTGCATCTGATTGCGCGCATCGCCGCGGCGCGCAGGATTCTCGAGATCGGCACGCTCGGTGGTTACTCGACGATCTGGCTGGCGCGCGCCATTCCCGCCGATGGCATCGTGGTGACGCTCGAAGAGAACCATAGTCATGCCGCGGTTGCCCGGGCGAATTTCGCGCGGGCCGGGCTTGCATCGCGCATCGATCTCCGGGAAGGGCCGGCGCTGGACACGCTGCCGAGCCTCGAAGCCGATGGAATCGGTCCGTTCGATCTGATCTTCATCGACGCGGACAAGGAGCATAATCCCGACTACCTCTCCTGGGCGATGCGGCTGGGGCGGTCGGGCAGCGTCATTATCGGCGATAACGTGGTGCGCGAAGGGACGATTCTCACGGCCGAGAACGCGGATCCGACCGTCTCGGGCGTCCGCCGCTTCCTTGACCTCCTGGCAGATGAACCACGATTGAGCGCGACCGCAATCCAGACCGTCGGCAGCAAGGGATGGGACGGCTTCGCGCTGGCCGTACTCGGGTGAAATCCCTGGGATTGCGGGCACCGCCTCGTCTCTGCCCGCGATCTCGAGCCGCAGCCCGATCTCGCGCAGCCGACGATGAGCCGTCACATAAAGAACAACCACTGCGACGGCGGACCGTTTGATGCGAAGAAATGCCTAAAAGTCACTATAATACATATCGAATTAAACCACATTGATAGAATATGACCGCGCAACTATCGGGAGCTGCGTAAAAGTCTGCTCTGCCGACGTCTTCGATCGTTGCCGGAGAAACGATGTGAATTGACCAAGAAAATATTGATGAATCAAGCTGTAAACAATGGATTCATAATCTGATACGCGAACCTTACGACCAGTCGCTGCGGCAGCGGCGCGTGGGAGAGTGTCGCTGAAAGCGGGTTATGTAGCGGCTGAACTTGAAGGGGCAGGCGAGGGGGTCGATCTTGGGCAGGGGTTGTGACCACCCGCTCGTGGTCGTTGCTGTCAAAGCGAATGAAGCGGCCGTCGGCCTCGGCGGTGGTGCAGGCAGGGTTCAACCGCTTCCTGACCGCGCGTGCGGTCGGGCCAGCCAGGCACGTGACCGGCGTCGCTATGATGCCCGAGATGGTGGAGCGTTGCCGCCGCAACGCGACGAAGCGCGCGCTTGAAAGCATCAGGTTCTGGCGCGGCGAGGTCAGCCACCTCGTGCGCCCGATGGGATCGCTGATGCCGTGATCGCACACCGCGTGCTGATAGTCGTGTCGAGCAGCGGATTTTGTTCCAGAAGGCCTTCCGCGTGCTGCGACCGGAAGGCTGGTTGGTCTTTGCTGACACGGTCAATCTCGTGCTGCCTCCGCCATTATTGCCGAACATACGCGGCCTGCGAAGTCCCTCGCGGAGGACCGCCCGTGGGCCAGAGCTGGAGCACCCGGACCATCGACCGGATTGCTGTTACGTCGTAACGAGATGACCGCGCGCGGCAGCACAGCACGCGGCAGCAAAGAACAGCCGCATTGGGTGATCGTGCGGGACGCGAAAGCGCGTAAGCTTAT
The DNA here is from genome assembly GCA_050730175.1 of Acetobacteraceae bacterium. Lineage (GTDB taxonomy): Bacteria > Pseudomonadota > Alphaproteobacteria > Acetobacterales > Acetobacteraceae > JAKAWQ01. Next base: position 11,028 of record JBOHMN010000399.1, read on the forward strand.
CTTGACAGGGTCCGGTGCGGCATGCACTTTTCTGCTTGTTCTAGCTGGTGGGCGGATCAGGGCCGCCTCCAGCCGCAGGAAAGCAAGCATGGCCGGCAGCTCGGCTGCCGAACCGGGGATGACTGTGGGAGGCAGTCGCGATGGAATCATCGACAATCTGACGGCATACGCTCCGCAGCCTCGGTCGTCCTTTGAGGTCCCGAAGGCGCAACGAGATAGAGCATTCAACGAGCAATCCGCGCGCCAATGATGCGGCGTGTAGCGGGAGGAAGAAAGACGATGAACAGCCTTAAGAAAGCCCTTCTGGCAACCGTTGCCGGCGTTGCGCTGGCGATGGCAGGTGCAGTCACCACGGTCCCCAAGGCCGCGGCGGCCGAACCGCACTATACGTTCGCGATGATCACGCACGGGCAGCCCGGCGACACCTTCTGGGACATCATCCGCAAGGGCGCCGAGGCGGCCGCCAAAAACGACCATGTGAGGCTCATCTACTTCGCCAACCCGAACGCCTCCGGTGAGGCGCAGTTGATCACCAACGTCATCGAGCAACACGTCAACGGGATCGCGCTGACACTCGCCTTCCCTGACGCCGAGGCACCGGCGGTGAAGGCGGCGCAGAAGGCCGGCATTCCGGTCGTCGGGTTTAATGCCGGGGCGGACGCCTGGAAGAAGCTTGGCCTCCTCGGCTATGCCGGCCAGGACGAGACGATCGCCGGCGAGGCGGTGGGCGACAGGCTCAACGCAGAAGGTGCGAAGGATGCCGTTTGCGTCGATCAGCAGCAGGGCGCCGTGCAGCTCGAGGAACGCTGCGACGGCATCAAGAAGACTTTCAAGGGCAAGGTGTTCGTTCTCTTCGTGCCGGGCTACGACATGGCCGCCGCGCAGTCGCGCATGGTCGCCAAGCTGCAGCAGGATCCGAACATCGACTATGTCGTGACGCTGGGTGCGCCGTTCGTGCCGACCATGCTCAAGGCAATTTCCATGGCGAACAGCAAGGCGAAGCTCGGCACCTTCGATCTCACGCCCCAGGCGGTCGGGCTCATCGCCGATGGCAAGCTGCAATGGGCGGTCGATCAGCAGCCTTACGTCGAAGGTTATGAAGCGGTCGACATGCTCTGGCTCTACAACACCAACGCTAACACCGTCGGCGGCGGCGGGCCGGTCCTCACCGGGCCGACTTTCGTAAGTAAGGACAACGTCGCCGTCGTTGCCAAATTCGCCAAGCAGGGAACCCGGTAAGGCGATCCATGGCGTTCGCACCGCGCGCTCACGGGCCGGGAGGAGCACCGTGAGCACTGCGGAGCGGGTGGAGCAGACTCTCTCACGCCGCCAGCTCATACGCCAGCCGCTCTGGAAGCGGGCGCTCAAACGGCCCGAGGTGGGCGCGATCGGCGGCGTGATCCTGATTTTTATTTTCTTCAGCATCGTCGCCCCGCCGTTCCGGCAAATCAATTCTCTGGCCACGATTCTCTACCAGTCGGCGGTTCTCGGAGTCCCGTCGGTCGCGGTTGCCTACCTGATGATCGGCGGCGAGTTCGACCTCAGCGCCGGCGTCGCCGTGACCAGCTCCTCGCTCGGAGCCTCCATCTTTGCCACCGAGCTCGGTCTCAACCTTTGGGTTGGTGTCGCCTTCGCCCTGCTGTTGTCGCTTGTAATCGGTTTCATCAACGGCATCGTGATGGTCAAGACCAAGCTGCACAGCTTCCTTGTGACGCTTGCCACGTTCCTGATGCTGCAGGGCCTGAACATCGCGGTCACCAAGCTAATCACAGGCAACGTCGCCACGGGCGATATCAGCGCCCAGGCGGGGTTCAAGTCGGCACACGCAATTTTTGCGACGACCTTCCACATCGGGCGGATCTCGCTCAGCATCATGGTGATCTACTGGATCATTTTCGCCATCATCGCGACCTGGGTGTTGCTCCGTACCCGGGTCGGGAACTGGGTCTTCGCTGTCGGCGGTCAGGGTGACAGCGCCCGTGCCGTCGGGATTCCGGTGGCCAAGGTGCGGATCGGTCTCTTCATGTTCGTGGGCGTCGCGGTCTGGTTCACGGCGATGCACATGCTTTTCGCATATAATACTGTGCAGTCGGGGGCGGGCGTCGGCAACGAGCTGCTTTATATCGCCTCCGCCGTGGTGGGCGGCTGCCTGCTCACCGGAGGCTATGGCTCCGCTGCCGGGTCGGCCTTGGGGGCATTCATCTTCGGCATGGCGACTGAAGGCGTGATCTACGCCGACTGGGACTCCAACTGGTTCCAGTTCTTCATCGGCGCCATGCTGCTCCTGGCAACCGTCTTCAACGGCTGGCTCAGAATCCAGGCTATGAAGGCGCGCTGAGATGGGCAGTGAGAAGGCGCCGATCATCGAGCTCCGCGATATCGGCAAGAACTATGGCAACATCAGAGCTCTGAAAGGCGTGAACCTCACGGTACGCCAGGGTGAAGTGACCTGCGTTCTGGGCGACAACGGGGCCGGCAAGTCAACGCTGATCAGCATCATCGCGGGGCTCGTCGGTCATGATGAAGGCACCTACAGTGTGGACGGCGTGCCGAAGCATTTTACCTCGCCACGCCAGGCGCTCGATCTCGGGATAGCCGCCGTCTATCAGACGCTCGCCCTGGTGCCGCTGCTTTCGGTGTGGCGGAACTTCTATCTCGGGTCTGAAACGAGGCGGCGGCGTTGGCTGTTTCGCAGCCTCGACATTAACGCCATGCGAACCAGCACCGATGAGGAACTGCGTCGCATGGGGATCAACGTCGTTGATCTCGAACAGCCGGTGGGCACGCTTTCCGGCGGCCAGCGGCAGGTGGTGGCGATCGCACGTGCCATCCATTTCGGCGCCCGTGTCCTGATTCTCGATGAGCCCACGGCTGCTCTCGGCGTCAATCAGTCGGGCATTGTGCTTCGGTATATCGCGGCTGCCGCGCGCGACCATGGTATCGGCGTTATATTCATCACTCACAATCCGCACCATGCCTATATGGTCGGCGATCATTTCATGGTGCTGGCGCGCGGCGAGGTAGACCTCGACATGCCGCGCTCTGAACTCAGTTTGGAAAATCTCATGTTCCATATGGCCGGCGGCGCCGGCCTCAGCGCGCTGCAACACGAGCTGCATCGCGGGGAACCGGTGGCCGCGGTGGAAGAATAGGATGCGCCAAGCGCGCCCTGTTCTCAGGCGCCGTGCCATGCGCGCCGTGAAGGCAGTGTGCGCTAGAACGCGTTCAAGCTGGCTGAACACGCTCTATGTTTGATGTCTCGAGCAATTTCAGCACCCTGACCGGCATGCGGCGATTCCCATCAGGGTGATATTGCTCTAGCTCGGGCCGGAAACGGTGCGGCTTTCGCCGGAAAGGATTGCCCGCCGGGGCATCGCTTTCTGCCCGGAGGCGCGGGGAATATTCACCTCACTTGCGGTCGGCAGCGCGGCATCTTCGGGCACTACCTTCTTGCCGTTTATCGGCGGGCTGCAGGTGATTGCCGGGGCGGCCGCAACAGCGGTCATTCAACTTCACGGCTCGACCGGCGACGAGGAGATAGCTGCGGCGGCCGCGCGAAGCGGGACGAGCACTGCGTTCGCCGTGAGGCCGCACTTCCGGCACAGGTTTCCCGGACTCGCGGAGTCTCTGCGGTTCCGCCTTGAGCACCTCGCCGACAGGCGGACGGTGCGTGTGATGCCGACGATGAGGCTGGTGCTACGCCGCGTCGGGCACGGGTCGCGGCGGCTAGCCTGCGGCGTGCATCGAAGCCCGTGCCCCATGCTTGCGTGACAGGCCGAGGCCCTGACGGTCTTCCGCGAGGGCCGTCGCCTTGTCGGGATCGTCGAAGGTCGAGCGCCCGACGCCCGAATTCAAATGATCGAGGTAGTGCTGCACTGCCATACGGCGCTCCTCGGTGGCGACCGAGTCCGAAAGCCCGGTGAGCGCTGCCCTCAGGCGCCTCGCCACCTGCATCGAAGTCGCGCCGAACTGCCTGATCTCGTCGAAGGCGAGAGCGAGATAATCGTTCCATGTAGACATCGGTATGATGAGGCGAAGCGACCCACCGGGATCGCAGGCGCGTCCGGCGTCGAGCTTGCGGCGCCCGAGGTGGCGGAGCAGATCCTCGATCTGATCGAGCGCCTGCACCGCGGTCGTCGGGTCGTTGATGGCGGGAGAGAGGGCGCGGATTGCGATATCGACCAGCAAGCGGATGGCGTATTTCGGATCCTGCTCGTAGGTGCGCGCCGTGCCGCGATGAATTGCTTTCATGAGCGCCCGCCCGGACAGCGGCGCCGAGGCGCCGTGCACGGTGAGTACGAGCGCGTCTTCCACCAGCGTATCGCCCACTCCACACTCGAGTACAATGACCGCGCTGGCGGCCTCGGCAAGGCCGACCAAACGCGCGACATCGAGACGGGTGATGCACCGTGGCTCCCCGGAGTAAGTCAGCTTTTGTACGGGAGATGCCAAATCAGGGTCGTCGGGCGCGGCCACGGGCGGTGCGGCACCGGCTTCGGGAATGCGCTCGAAGTGCGTGCGGATTACCGTCCGGCCCTGTTGGCCAATAACGCGCAGCACGTTCTGAATCTGGAGATCGCTGAAGCCCTGGATCAGCCAGACAAAAGCCACCATGCTGACGATCAGCAGAATGACAACCAGGATGGTCGAGAACAACGGCACCGTTCCGTTCCCGCCACGGTCCGTCCACGCCAGTGCGGCGAGCGAATAGACGAAGGTGGCAAAGAAGACGCCGAGGGAATGGAACAGACGAGGTTGACTGGCGAATCTGACGACGAGCCTGGGCGAATAAGCGGCAGCACTGAACTGCACCATCACGAAGCCGATCGCGAACACGATCCCAGTCAGTGCCATCATGCCAGAGCTGACGGATGAGAAGAAGGCCAGAGCCGAGCCGACGGAGACATCGTGCGAATAGCCGGAAAGATAGATTTGCTCGAGTCGCGGCAGCGTGAGCCCGGTGGCGACGCTGGCGAGCATGTAGATCATCGGGACGACCCAGATCGGCATTTTCATTCGCTCCATCCGGGCGGCAACGCGGAAGCTCGGCTGGAAGGCCAGGCCAGTTCCCGCACTCGCCTGCAGGCACACTCCAGCCCTGCGTAGCCGTCCACGTGATCGGCCCGGCCCGGCCTGTTGGCTGGGCGCATCGCAAATGCCCGCTGTTTCGTTCTGCTTCCTCAGCGGTTTGAGATCAGAGAGCACCTTCCATGGCGCTCTTTGGCCAGGAAAAGAAGAGGCCCACGTCACCGGGCATGCCGCCGGGGAAGGTGATGATGCGGGCGCTGAAGCCGAAGCCGCCCGGCTTCAGGTTAGCCTTCCAATACTCGTAGACGGCTCGGGCCCCTGCCGGCAGAGTGGCGAGCCACTCCGGCTCGCGGTCCTCATCCTGCCCGACGCCACCTTTCGGCTTGTGGATGGACGGGGCGCCGGCGTTGTTCACTGCGCGGCCCCGGTCGGTGCAAAAGCCGCTCGGAAAGGAAGTGAGCAGGAGTTCAGTTTCGCCGCGTTCGAAGGCAACCCGGATCCGCCCGAGAACCGCTTCGATGCGCTGATCGGTCAGTTCGAACTTGTCAAGGCGCGATTTAAACTCGGCGAGATCTTCCTGTTCTTTGCGCTTGAGCTGCTCTTCAGCATGCCGATCGCGCCGGCGACGCTCTTCTCGCTCGGCAAAGAGCGCAGCGACGGAAAAAGGGTGACCAGACGTTGCGGACACGGCACTCTCCCTCAGCTCAGACGGCCTGGTGCGGGCTAGAGATTCTTACAGAACCAAGCCAGATGTTGAGCGATCACGGCGATCTCCAGCCTGCCCGAACAAACTTCTCTAATAAGTGTGACCCGTTTCGCGGTTATTCCGCATTGACCCTGATCAAAGCGGGCTCAGGGCAAGCGTGCTATATTTGAGCAAGAGGGCGAGGAGCGGTCAATGGTGCAGCTTTCTTTCTCTGCTTTCAGACGTTGGGCTTCTCCCGATGGTCAGCTCTGAACGCCGGAGGTCGAGGCCGCGGGAGGCGGATAGTGCACGCTGCGGCAGCATCGGGTAGCGCGGGATGAACGCGAGGCGAGTGGGAATGCTGGAAGAAAGTGTCGTTACCGCAGGCGAGTTGATGACGCGCGACGTCGTCACCGTTGCGCGTGGCAGTTCGATGATCGAGGCCGTGCGACTTATGGCGCGGCACAGGATCAGCGGCCTTCCGGTGGTCGATGCGGCGGGGGGAATGGCCGGAATGCTCACCGAAGGCGACTTGCTGCGCTGGCACGAAGGGCAGAGCGAAAAGCAGGCACGCTGGCTCGACAAGCTCGCTGAGGGCGGCAACCTTGCACCGGACTTCCTTGAGGGTATCCGAAACCAACAGCTCAAGGTTGAGGCGGTGATGTCGCCGGGCATGACAACGATCGGCGAAGATACGCCGGCACGCGAGATCGCGAGCCTGATGGTGCGCGAACGAATCAAGCGCGCGCCGGTACTCCACGACGGCCGGCTGGTCGGGATAGTCACACGGTCCGACCTGGTGCGGGCGCTTGCGGGAAAGCTGGGAGAGGCGCGACCTTCGCGTCGGTCAGAGGTGCCGGCAAGCAATGTCGACGAGGCGCTAAGGCGCCGACGCGACGAGAGCGTAACCCGCTAGCGCCGCTCAGTCTCAGCGCGTGGGTGCGGCAGGCTCGGGAGGAGCCTGCTGGCGTATGTTGTCGAGCAGAATGTAAACACTCACAAGCAGCACCCAAGCCGGAAAAACGAACAAGAGCCAGTCGGAAAACCCGCTGGCGATGATGAGTGCGAGCGCGGACGCGTAGCCGAGCATCGCGATCCAGCGCGCGGCGGCATGGGTGAAGAGCAGAAGCGTCGACGTGCTGGCCATGAAGACGGCGGCCATCTTGAACGCATAAAGGTGCATGATATCGTAGGCGAAGGCGCGACCGAAGAAGAACGCGCCGGTCGAGACGAATCCCTCGGGTTGACCTCGGTAGGCGAGAACGAGGCCGCCCACCGACGAGGCAGCAACGAACAGCATGCCGAGGAACATCAGGCCGCTGCCGAGAAAGACGGTGGCGAAGAAGCGATCTTCGCGAGCCCCAAGGCGATCGCGCAGGACGCCGAGGAACCACATG
>JBOHMN010000400.1:0-5623 GCA_050730175.1 Acetobacteraceae bacterium
GGCCGCGGCCGAGAACTGGCTCAGGCAGCGCGGGGTGTGGAAGATCCAATTGCTCGTGCGGAACGGAAACGAGCGCGCGCGGCAGTTCTATGAACACCTCGGGTACCGCGATACAAGCTCGGTCTGCCTCCAGAAAGTCATCGGACAAATTCCAGGCCGTTGAGGCGTCATTTTTTGGTGACGCGATCGCCGGCGCCGTCGATATCGGCGCCGAGCCCGACTTGGCCTTCGACCAGCAGTTGAACCGGTTGTAGATCGTGGTTGGCGGTCGGTATTCGGCCGGACAGTCAATCCACGGGCGGCCGACATCAAGCAAGTGCATGATCACACTGCTCACCTCGCGGCTCCGCCGCGGTTTCACGCCGCATCGAAATGAAAGCCCTCTCCGCCCCATTTTGGGGGGGAGAGGGTTGGGTGAGGTGGTGGTTGAGTGAGGCGAAGACCGAGCGAGACACAAGGCGGGGGCCGCTGCATAGAGCACAGCAGGCGAGGAATTTGGTTGTGTCAGCCACGAAAAATTCCTGGTACCAGGCGGATGGTGGCTGCTCCGTTGGAGAAGAGGCCGAGCACCCCGGCGTGTCGTTTGATTCGCCGCCGGGGCGCCCGATCGCATTGGTACCATTCACCCCGGCGCGCGCCCCCGCAGGCTCCGCATGTTGTGCACGTGTACCCAGGCGCCCGCCCCAATCCGGAGCGTCGCTTCGCCGATCGCCTCGCCGTATTTGACGATCCGATCGCCCGGCGCCAGATCGGTCAGGGCGATCTTGTGACAGAAGGCAATATCCTGCTCGGCAACGATATCGAAGCGGGCGCCGCTGCAGGCAACGCCAACCGTCTCGCCCTGCTGAACCGCCCGCAGCAGCGTCGCCACGTTGTCCGACGTCCGCACGGCAACGGCATCGGCGGGATTTTGGCTCACAGCGCCGCTCCATAGCGACTGACGACCTCATCGCCCTCGCCCAGGATCTCACCCCAGGTTCGGGAACCGGATGCCACATCGGTCAAGGTTTCAAACAGCTCGGAGGCGGCCGCGGCAAGGCTTCGCGCGCCCGAAAAGACACCGCTGGCGTCGTAGTCCAGTTGCTGTCCCAGGCTGTGGGCGGAGAGCGGATTGGCGCAGACCTTGATGGTCGGCGCCAGCGAATTGACGAAGCTGTTGCCCACGCCGGTCGTGAACAGCATGATCTGCGCGCCCGCGACCGCGAAGCCGGTCAGCGATTCGGGGGAATAGGCGGCGCCGTCCATCACCCAAAGTCCCGGCCCGCGCGGCGCCTCCCCGTACCCAAGCACACCCTCAATGGGCGCGGCGCCGCTCTTGCAGATATTGCCGAGCGATTTCTCCTCGATGCTGGAAAGACCCGCGGCAATGTTGGTCGGACCCGGATTGTTCCCGGTCAAGTCGATCCCGGCGGCAACGGACATCCGCTCGCGCGCCAGAACCGCGTTGCGAATCGCTTCCCCAACCGCCGGCGATACCGCACGGCCCGCCAGCAGATGCTCCGCCCCGAGCCACTCGGTGGTCTCTCCGATCATGCTGCGCCCGCCGGCGGCCATCAGCCGGTCCGACACCAGGCCAAGTAGCGGGTTGCTGACCAGGCCCGAACTGGGGTCGGAGCGCCCGCATTCCATGCCTATGCACAGCGCATCCAGCGGAGCGCGAGACCGGCGCTGACGCGTGAGGCCATGGGCCAGTGCGGCACCCGCGCGGATGCCGCGCTCGGTCAGCCGGATCGCATCATGGCCGCAATCGTCCATCGTCAGGGCGGCGCAAGGCTTGCCCGTCGCTTCGGCGATCGCGGCTATCCGCTCCATGACCGGAGGATTGTCGCCGATCAGCAGGGTTGCGCCGATATTGGGGTGCGCCACGAACCCGTGCAGCGCGCGCTGGCTGATCTCACGGTCGTGGCCCATGAGACCGGCCCCGTACGGATTGCCGATGACGAGCGCGCCGCGAATGCAGGTCGCAATGCGACGCGCCGTAGGCCCGGTGAGGCCGGCGATGGACAATACCAGCAGGTGATTGCGGACCCCCGCCGCTCCATGCGGACGCTGAAAACCCCAGAACCCGTCCGGCATGCCTGCGCCTTTGCGCTGTGATCAATCAGTGATATACGACTGCGCGAGGAGAACGGCAACGTGCTTCGCGTCGAGGCCTATGAGCGTTTCAAACAGCGCATCCTCTCCGGGGAGCTGAAGGCGGGGCAGTTCGTGACCCAGCGCGAGCTCGCGGAGTTGGCCCGCGTCCCGCTCGCCGCGGCACGCGAAGCCATCCAGCGCCTCGAATTCGAGTCACTGATGAAAGTGTTTCCGCAGCGCGGAATCCAGATTGCCGATGTCTCGGTGAGACTGACCCGGGAGGCCTATCAGTTGCGGCTGATCTATGAGGAAGCCGCCATCCGGATCTTCGCCGAGCAAGCCCCCGCTTCATTGGTCCAGGATCTGCTGAAACGCACCGCCGCCGCGGCCGACCTCTCCCGACAGAGGCTCACCCCCCAGCTTCGCGCGCGCGCCGTCGAAACCGACTGGGCGACGCATGATGCCATCATCGACCATGCCGGGAATTCGCTGCTGGCCGAGGCCTATCGCATCAACGCGGCCCGCATCCGGCTCATTCGCGCCACCAACGTCTTTTCTGATGCGCGGCTGCCGGAAGTGTTCGCGGAGCACGCCGCGATCCTTGAAGCGTGCCTCAGGCGAGACACACCGGCTGCGGTGAACGCGCTGCGATCCCATGTCCAGACATCGGAAGACCGCGCGCGCCGAGGCCTTTAGCAAAGGAGGATTGATCATGCGCCGGCGTAGCCTTCTGATCGCGGGGGCCGCAGCGGCCCTGGCTCGTCCGTGGCCGGTACATGCCGCCGCGGTGGAATTGACGTTCCGCTATAATGATTCCGACATTTCCCTGATCCGCGCGGCACTCGACGCCTTCGAGAAGGAAAATCCGGGCGTCAGGGTCCGCGCGGAGCGTGGCGACTGGGCGAGTGGGCTCACGAATTTCCTGAGAGAGGCCGCCCTCGGCTCGGGTCCGGACGTGGTCCACTCTGCGAATGTATGGGTCAAGGAGCTCGCCGAATCCGGGACGGTTCTGCCGATCGACGATTTCACCAGGCCCGATCCCGCCGCTGAGGCCCTCGCGGATTTCATCACGCTCGATCTCGCGGAGTACAAAGGCAAGGTCTACGGCTCGCCATGGACGGTCGATACGTTTGCCATGGTCTACAACACGAGCCTCATGAAAGAGGCCGGAATATCCTCATTTCCGAAGACTTGGCCGGAGTTGAGCGCGGCGGCGGAGGCCGTGCGCAAATCCACCGGAAAGGCCGGTTTTCTGCTCCCCTGCGGCAGCTCGCCCTCGAACACGATCTGGTTCGCGGCCAATTGCTGGTGGTGGTCCCACGGCCAGGCGCTGATCGTCAAAAAGCCGGGCGGCGGTTACGGCCTCGGACTGAACGGCGGGGACATCGCGGCCTGCATCGATTACTTCAACGGCATGATCAAAAATGGCGCGATACCCCGCGACATGCTGGCCGTCAGTGCCTGGGGCGATCCGGCGGTGATCGAGCCTATGGTGTCGGGCGAGGGCCTCGCGATATTGGTGCCGCCGGCGAACTTCAAGAAGGTCGTGGCTGAGTGGAGCAAGCGTCATCCGGGGGGCGCGTTGCCGTTCGCCAGCGCGCTGGTTCCTCGGGCGAGCGCTAGATCGACCTCGATCCTGGGCGGGCGCATGCTGGTCATCAATGCCGGTACCAGGCACCGGCAGGAATGCTGGAAGCTGGTGCGGTTCCTGTCGTCACGGCGGTTCTTTACGGACTTCCTCACCACGCAGTTCCCGGCTCAGAAGCGACTTCTGAAGGCCATAAAATTCGGCCCCGGCCTGCAGGGTTATGCGGCTCAGCTCCAGCACGCCCGGACGTGGGGGCCGTACTCGGAAGGGCCCGTGCCGATCCCGACCATGTGGAGCGAGGTCGGGCGGGATTTCGGCGCGACATTCATCGGGCAATCGACAGCCGCGCAATCGGCCGGGCGTATCCTTTCGGTGATCGGGCAGAAGCTGAAGTAATGTCGCGACGCCGTTCGGGGAGGCGCTCACGGCGCGGGGACGTCCTGTTTGCCTGGCTCATGCTCGCGCCGGCGATGCTGGTTCTCGCGGGCTTCTACCTCTATCCGACGGCATATAATGGCTGGATCAGCCTGACCGATCTCAGTCTGCTGCACCTCCGCGAGGGCGGGGCGTTTGTCGGCTTCGGCAACTACAGGGCGCTCCTGGGCGATCGGGATTTCTGGCTGACGATCTGGCGAACGGCGTTCTGGCTGACGTCCGTCTCGGTGGTCGTGCGCGTGATTCTGGCACTGGGGCTCGCGCTGCTGCTCGAAAGTGTGGCCCTGCGGCGCTACCGGCTGCGCTCGGTCATGCGGCTGGCGTTGATCGTACCCTGGGCCACTCCGCCGATCGTCGCCGTGGCGACCTGGCGCTGGATGCTCAACCCGCGGGCGGGGGGCATCAACCGCATTCTGCAGTGGCTCGGCGTGGTGCATGCGCCCATACCGTTCCTGGCCGACACGGCCACGGTCTGGCCGGCGATCGTGCTGATCATCGTCTGGAACACGCTCCCGGTGGCGACGCTCGCGTTCGTCGCCGCACTCCAGTCGGTGCCGCGCGAACTGACGGAAGCGGCGTCCCTGGACGGCGCGGGCCGGCTCGGGATTTTTCGCAATGTGACGCTGCCGCATATCGTGCCGACGGTTGCGATCGTCAGCCTGCTGCTGGTGTTCTGGACGTTCACTAACTTCGTCTATGTGTGGCTGACCACCGGCGGTGGTCCCGGCCGGTTCACGAACGTGCTGGCGACAGACGTCTATATCCGCGGGTTCGTCGAGTTCCAGCTCGGCCAGAGTGCGACGATCGGCATGATCATGGCGATCGCGATGGGGATTTTCGGGCTGCTCTACAGCCGGGTCGGGATGCGGAGAGCCCTGGCAGGGCGCCTGTGAAACGAAAATGCCCGAGCCTCGCCGATGCGATCCTGATCGGCATTGCCCTCTTGGTTCTGTTCTTTCTCGTCTATCCGGTCGTCGTCATTGTCATCAACTCTCTCCAGACGAATGCGACGCTGTTCGATCCATCGCGCTTCGGCTTCACGTGGAACAACTACGGCAGGATTTTTGCCGCCGGCTTCGGCCGCTTCTTGCTCAACAGCTTCATTGTCTGCGGCAGCGCGACGCTGCTCGCGACCTGGCTTTCGGCGATGGCCGCCTATGTGTTCTCCCGCCGCCGGTTTCGTCTCCGCCGCCTCCTTCTCGGTGCCGTCCTGGCCGGACAGGTGTTTCCCTGGGTGGTTCTGGTCACGCCGCTCTTCATCTTCTTCGCGCGGGCGGGTCTCACGAATACCTATGAAGGCATCATCTTCTGTTACACGGCAATCGGCATTCCGTTTTCAACCTATATGTTGCTCGGATATCTCGAATCCATCCCGGTGGAACTGGATGAGGCCGCGGCGATCGATGGCTGCGCTCCGCCAGCGGTTCTCTGGCGGGTCGTGCTGCCATTGATGGTCCCCGGTCTGGTCGCCACCGCGACCTATGCGTTTCTGCTGTGCTGGACGGACTTTCTGTTCGCCCTGGC
>JBOHMN010000401.1:0-5520 GCA_050730175.1 Acetobacteraceae bacterium
TCACCACCCTACGCGGGTTTTGCGGATCGTCGGTTCGCCCGATCAGCATCTCCTCCTCAATAGCCCTAATAGCCCTGCACCGCGGCGCGAGTGGTCAGGCGGCGGCCGAAGCCGGCGGGTATGCCTCACCGCTCGTCAGCATCGCCCAGATGATCCGGGCGGTCTTGTTGGCCGAAGCCACAGCCGCAAGCTTGCGCGGCTTGCGCTCCAGCAATTTCAGCAACCACGCCGAGCCGCCCGGCCGATCCGACTTGGTGTGCCGGACGACGGCGGTCGCGCCCACCACCAGCAAGACCCGCAGCCGTTCATCGCCGGCGCGGCTGATTTTCCCGAGGCGCTGCTTGCCGGCGGTCGATCGCTCGCGCGGCACCAGACCAAGCCACGCCGCGAAGTGCCGCGCGGATCGGAACTGGGTGGCATCAACCCGCAACGCAAAGCTGAGCGCGGTGATCGGCCCGACATAGGGATCGCCGCCAGCCGGCAGCTCACCGGGTTCGCCTTGTGCTGTGCTTTCAGCTTGGCGTCGATCACAACCAGCCGCGCCTCGATCCAATCGATCTCGCTTCCGAGCAGCGCCAGGGCCTCCTTGGCTTCCCCCGGCACCTTCGCTTCCTCCGCGGTGGCGACCTCGACCTGCAGTTGGGCAAGACCTTTCTCGCCGAGTGGCGCGACGATGCCCAATTCGGCCGCGTAGCCGCGCAGCGCATTGACCAATTGTGCGCGCTGGGCGGACCAGCAGTTCGCGCACCGACAGCAGCATCGCGCTCGCGCGATGGGGTCCCGGGGCCGTGGCGGGCATCCCGCCATCTCCGGACATCGCCGAAGCTTTCTGGTGGTCGGCGAATGCCCCGCTCTTCGCCCGCCCGTATAACTCAAGTTTGATTCTGGGTGCTGGCAAAGCCCTCGAAGCTGCGATACTCTTCGGGCTCCAGCATGTCTTCAAGCGGCGGGTGTTGCTGTCTTGCGTGCACTCAGGTCCTTCGGCACTTTCCCGCGCTACGCAGCGCTCGTTGCGGGCACGTCCTCTCTCGCTTGCGCACTTTTTCTCACCCTCGCAAGCAGCCGGCCTGCCCGTGCAGCGGGCACCGCGCCCTTCTCGGAAGCCTCGGTGCCCCGCGCGCCACTTCCCTCGAGGTCCGGCAGGACGCTCACCGTGAGCGTTGGCGGGAAAAACGGCACGTACCCAGACCTTGTCGCCGCGTACGCTGCCTCGAGGCCGGGCGATACCATTGTCATCGAGCCCGGCACGTACTTCGACGACCATCAGGAAACCCCGCTCCAAACGCCCTGGGGGGGCGTCGACGTCAACGTGATGCACGACCTCACCATCAAATGCCTGCCAGGCGCGGCCTTCGACGCCCGCGCGGCGTACGGCCATAATTCATATTACGCTTGGCGCGGCGGAGGTAACGTCGCTGAAGGATACATCGACGTCGGTCAGGTCGGCATCAACCCGAATACGCCGAACGTCCTCATCGAGGGCTGCACCTTCCTCCATGCGGGCGCGAATTCCTATAACGGCGCTGGTGTGCGTCTCACGAGCGGCGATCTCACCATCATCAATTCCGCTTTCCGGTGGAATCAGGACGGTGTGCTGCTCGACCCGTATATCCCGGACACCGGAAATGTCACCCTCGACCACGACACGTTTGACCAGGATGGCAACTATAACGCCGGTCACAGCATGTATATCGGCCTCGCCCGGTACTTCACTCTCATCAACAGCAGCTCGACGAACGCCGCGTTCGGTCATGCAGTGAAGTCGCGCGCGGCGAACAACATCATCGAAAACAACGTCATCGGAGATACCGACTCCTCCCTTACGGGTGTCGGCCACACTGGCGCCGAATTCAACATCGCCGAGCTCGGCAATACAATCATCAAGGACAACAGGGTGTACAAGGGCCCCTTGGCGAGCAACCCGTACTTCATACTCACCGGCGTGCCCGACGGCGTCGCGTGGCTCAACACAACCATGACGGTCGAGGACAACAGCTTCTACAATAACGACCCCGGATGCACCGGACAGTGCACCGGCCCGGCGAGCCTCATCTGGAACCAATCGCTCTTTCCGGTCACTTTCAAGAACAATCGGCTCGGCGGCTCGGCCGGCTTCACCACGCAAATTCGCAACGGGACTCTGATCCGCGGCTCCGCCCGCCTCTTGAGCGGTAATGTCGATACCAAAACCGGTGCTGCCGTCCCGGAGCAGAATCTCCTCGGCTTCGATTTCCCACGTAATACCCACAACTACAGCACCACAACCAAGGCTCTCACCTTCAAGACGGCACGGAGTGAAAATCCAGGCGTCGTCATCGGCGGGGCGGGCCACCTCACCTTCGACAACAACACCAAGCCCGGCTGGGCAGTCGTTGGTGGCTCCGGCGGCATTACGGTCAACGACTCGGTCGGCGGCATGCTTCGCGTGAGCTCTGCTCCGGGCAGCACCGGCAACGTGCTCAATCTGCACAGCTCGTCATCGGTCGAGACTGGCGGCGGCGACGTGATCTCGTTTAGCGGTCCTCTGCCATACAGTTCGCGCGGACCAATGGACCGCGTCGTGTTCCCCGGCGGCAACGCAGCGGTCAGCGACACACCTTCGTCGGCCGCACAGGGTGGAGAGGCGTGGACTATTCTTGGCAAGGCGACCATTCACGCGGTTGATGCCAATCTACCGAGGTGGGCATCGAGCGTGTGGCCGGGGGGGGACCTCAATCTCTCCGGGACGTTCGCCTGGGCGTTCATCTGGGAGACCGGCGGTACCTATGCCTTCCATCTCACCCGCGCGACAGCTTCCAGCAGTACCGTGGCAGGCTCGATCGTTGGCGGCTCCGCGACAACGGAGCTCGACAACAAGGCCGGCGATCCGTTCTCCATCCGCACGATGCCGCTCGAGGGCGTGACATTCCCCGATATTCCAACCGCGCCGACAAGTGATACGCCGACGCTCACCGTCAACGCCGGCGACTTTAGCGTCTACCAGGGATCCCGTGACCTCAAAATCCGCGCGAAGAGCGGAACGCAGACGGTCAACACCACCCGCGCAAACCTCAATAACCCCTTGCTCGATAATCACGGCACCGAGGAGTTCTACTTCGCGGCGGCCGATGGCGGCGCCACGACCATCAATACGCAGTGGGATGGTGGCACTTTTGCGAATGATCGGTGGGGCACCGCGACCGGCATCGCCCATGGCATAAACAGGCTCGTCTTCACCGGCTTCTCGGGAAATCCGATCGCGAACAAGCGGGAAGTGGGCAGCGATCTCAGTATCACGCTCACCAACGGCAAGGTGATCATCCTCAAGAACGTGCGGTGAAGCGCGCCCCATGACACGACGAAAACTCGTCGCGATAGAAAGCGTTCGCCCGTATCGAGAGGGGCGCTTGTGCGACGATGTCGAACGGAAGCAGTTCGGTTGGCTTGACCGCGCTTGCGCCGGCGTTTTCCGGAAGGTGCGGGGCAGCATGGGTGCCGCCCAAGTTCCTCAGTATCGCACGAATGGCCGCCACCGCGTATCACCCAAGTCTGATTCCCGGTCCCAGCGTCGGACGGCGACATTGCGGTCCGCACCCTGGAGCATACAGGTTTTACGCACGCTTCCGACGAAGCAGGAAACTGCGCACGAAACGCGACGCGAGCTCGAGCAAATCTGCTTCCGCCCCGTCCGGCCTCCCCGAGGCGAGCCAGGCGGCCACAACAGTCACGAAATAAACGCCAGCTCCGAGTGCAACCGCTTCGACCAGGTGGCTCGCGAGTGTCCATCCCGCACCGGAAAGCGTGCTCCAGCCGAGGCCGAGCCTGAAGAGAACGAACGCCATCACCACTGTCCCGAGCAGGCTTCGCCAGACGCGCGCGAACAGATTTGCAAGTCGGAGGTCGAGCCTGTGCAAGGTCACCACGAGATAGGTGGCTTGGTTCAGCGCGTCGGTAAGGGCGATGGCAACGACTGCGCCCAGAACACCGAAGCGTGGCACGAGCACGGCCAGGAGGAGAAGACACGCAGCCGTCGTCACGACGTTGATCTTCGCCATCGGCCGCATCCAGGCGTGCGCGGTAAAGACGCTGGCGCTGACCTGGCCAAACATTGTCAGCGTCCCGGCTACTCCCAGGACCTCAATGATCGGCACAGCCGCGACCCACTGCGCACCGAAGGCAAGCCGGACGACAGGATCCGCTACGAGCGAGATGCCAACGCCGGCCGGAAGGATGACCGCAGCCATGGCCGCCAGAAGACGCGTGAAATCTTGGGCTTGGTTGCCGCTCTCTCCGCTCCGCCGTGTCGCCGCAAATCCCGCGAACGATGCGCGCCTGAGCGGCGCCACAAATTCGGTGATCGGCAGGCTTGCCACCTCGATGCCGATACTGAGTATGCCCACCGGCCCGGCGCCGGCCAGGCGCCCAAGGAGGAGGTTGGGTGCCTGGCCGCGCAGCGTCGAGATCAACCCGAGCACCCACATCCAGAGAGAAAATCCCATCAATCGCCGCCATGCACGGAGCGTCAGGCGCGGGCGGTAGGGGTGCATCCGGTAACTGAAGAGAACGGTGGCAACGTCTCCCGTTACGATCCCGGCAACCAACGCCCAGTACGACCGCCAGACAACCGCAGCGAACAGACAAATCGCGAAGGAAACTACGCGTGGCACCAGCTTGAACACGAATTCCTTGTCGAACGCGAGATAGCGCTGATAATCCAGGACTCCGATATTCGTCAGACCCGTCACCGCGGTATCCGCGGCGAAGACTAAAACGATCGCGTCGAGCCGCCGGTCATTGAGGAGCGTGCCATACAGTCCTGCGCCCGCAGCGAGTACGATGGCCATCCCGAGGGCGCGCAGAAGGTTGATGGTGAAGCCGGTGTCGTAGAGATCGCGGTCCGCACGATCGTCCCGGATGATCGCCTGCTCGACTCCGGCGGCTGTGAGAACATCGAGAGCGCCCACGAATCCGTAGCTGAGAGCAACCAGCCCAAAGTCGGCTGGCACCAGCAACCGGGCGAGGATCAGTGTGCTGACAACGCCTAACAGCCGGGTCGCCATCCGCCAGATGACGACCCATGCTGCGCCGTGCGCCACGCGCTCGAGGATGGAACCTTGGCGCGCGAGTGTCTCTAAACCGACATCTTCGCTACCGGCCGGAGAAGGTTTCGCGGGACCCTCAGCGGTCATCCGGGCGGGAGGTTCAACCAGCGGCTCCGTCGTGCACATGCGGGTGACAGCTCACGCCAAGCCGTGCCATGAGTGGGCTCCGTTGTCTCGTTCAGGGCACGACCGCCATGGCGGCTCCCCCAACGCGTGACCGCGGCGAGACTTTACACTTTCCCGTCTCGCCGAAGCTCGGTCCCAACCTGGTGTTGCCTGAGACATCGCTGAAGACTCTCTGCGCTCCTTGCGCTCCCACTCCGACCGAGGAGACGAACGCTGGAGAACGCTAGTGTCCTGCCCCCGTCGTTTGCTGCCCACGGCAGCAAACGTAAGGGGATGAGCAGGCCACTGAAAATAAAGAGATAGTGGTCCGACC
>JBOHMN010000402.1:0-2401 GCA_050730175.1 Acetobacteraceae bacterium
TGAGCCTCTATTACACGCAGAAGCTGCTCTTCCAGCTCAACCGCGATCCCGCGACGGTCCGCCGCTTCAAGCAGGATCTCAACGGGTTGCTGGCCGAGTACGAGCTCACCGAAGAGGAGCGAAGTGCGATTCGGGAGCCCGATATCGGCCTTCTGTATGTGATGGGCGTCAATGGACAAATCCTCATGCATTTCGCGGCGCTTCGCGGCTACGCGTGGAGCGCTTATATCCAGGCGATGCGCGATGGCGAGCGCAAATACGGGCCGGTCAGGACGGGTCTCTACACGCGAGCGGAAAGCCGATGAGTTCTCGTGCGACGTTCGTTCGGGGGAACCGATCATGAGTCTGGTATTCGCCGGCGTCTGTAGCCATGCTCCCGGCATCACGGGGCGGAAGGATCGGGCTGACCCGAAGCTCAAGGACGGCCTATATGCCGCATTCGATCGGATGAGGCAGGCACTCGAAGCCACGCGGCCCGATGTTCTCATCGTGATCGCCGCCGAGCACTTCGCTAACTTCTTCATGAATAACATGCCGTCGATCTGCCTCGGGATGGCCGAGCACTACGAGGGGCCCATCGAGGATGAGGCCTGGCTCGGGATCCAGCGCCACCGCATTCCGGGAGCGCCGGGTCTCGCCCGCGACCTCATCCAGGAGGTGATGGCGGACGTCGACCTCGCCTACGCGCAGGAATGGAAGTTCGACCATGGCATCATGGTGCCGCTCAACTTCCTCACGCCCCGTTACGACCTGCCGGTGATTCCGGTCAACATCAACTGCCAGGGGCCGCCCCTCATTCCGCTCAAGCGCTGCTACGAGTTTGGGCGCGCGCTCAAGCGCGCCTGCGACGCCCGTCCGGAGCGCATCGCGGTGGTCGGTACGGGCGGCATCTCCCATTGGCCGGCGACACCGGACTCAGGCCGCATCAATGAGCCTTGGGACCGGCGATTTCTCGAGAGATTCCTCGGCAATCGCTGCGAGGAGCTGATCACCTACCGTGACGATGAGACCTGGCGCGAGGCAGGACAGGGCGGGTTCGAGATTCGTACGTTCATCGCCGTCGCCGGAGCGGCGGAAGGGTGTACCGGTGAGCTCTGGTTCTATGCGCCGATTCCGATCTTTGCGGTCGGCTGCACGGTGGCGGTGATGAATCTCCAGAGCTAATCCCATGCTTCCTCGTCAGCTCGCTGACCGATATGCCGGCTTCGCCTTCTTTAAGGATCGGGACGATCTGTGACTCGGCAAAGCTCGGCGCAGAGGCGACGCTGCTCTCGCTTGCCTACGAACTGGAAGAGGCGCGGCCTTGGCGCAATAAGCGCCCCCTGTAAATGCCTTTTGACGAGGAATTTGCGCCCAATCGTTATAAAAAGCGCATAAATCTATGCGGTACGAATGATCTTATGCGGAATTGCAACCGCCGGTGATCGATATGCTTCATCACTTGCTCTCCACCGCGGCGAGGTTGTGAATGGATCTACTCATTGTCGACGGAAATCCTCTGGAACAGATAGAGGTACTCGCGGCTGGTGGCCACCATCTCACCCACGTCATGGTCGATGGCGCCTTGGTCAAGCGCCCGGAAGCTTGTGCGGCGCTTACGAGTGCAGGAGCGAGCTGATGCTGACCTTCAAACCCACATGGCAGCAGGCGTTGGATCGACTCTGCGACCGCGTCCTCCGCATTCGAGAAGCGGTTGGAGAGGCGTGGCCCTATCACTGCGATCCGGGTGAGGGCAAGTGGGACACCACGGAGGATGGAGATTGGTGCGGCGGACATTGGGTAGAGTGTCTTCGTATTGTCGGTGAGCTTACCTACGACAGGAAGCTTCAGGCCGATTCCGAGCAGCGGACCGAGCGCCTTCGGCACTACCTCGAGCGAGACGACATGTTTCGCGGGCACCGCTTTTACTATTCGGCGGCTCGTCAATGGGCATGGACTGGCGATCCTAGGTTCCGCACGCTCGCGATTGCAGCAGCATGGGCGGTGCGCTCGATGGCCATGCCGAGCAGCGGGGCCATGCCGGTTGGTACGCAGGTTCAGGTGCGCTCGCTAACCATGCCGAGCAGTGGGGCGATGCCGGTTGGTACGCAGTTTCAGGTGCGCTCGCCGCACATCTTCGGGCGAGAGATGGTGTGCGTCGATAACGTGCATCCGAATCTCATCCTAGATTGGTGGGCTTTCAAGGAAACCGGGGACACCGCGTTCACCGCCGGCGCGAGGCGCCACCTTGATCTCACGGCGCGTGATTTCATCCGGCCAGATGGATCAACGATTGAGTTTATTGATTATGACCCCGGATCTGGCCACCCCGTGAGGCATTACACATTGCTTGGCACGAGCGACGAGAGCTGCTGGTCGCGCGGCCAAGCCTGGGCAATCGCCGGATTCCTGCGTGCCTACG
>JBOHMN010000403.1:0-5043 GCA_050730175.1 Acetobacteraceae bacterium
CGATACACGATTACGCGCAGCGGCTGAGGGCGTTCTTCCTCTTCGCCGAAGCGCGTGGGTGGAGCCGGACGGGACTGGCCGCGGGGATCATGGCTCCCCGGTTCATGGCGGACGAGACCGCGCCGAAGGGCGTAAAGCGCGAAGACGTCCTGCGTCTGCTGGCTTCTGTTCAGGGGGACCGTCCAGTCGACAAGCGCGACCGCGCGATCCTCATGCTCTTCGTCGCATACGGGCTGAGGGCCGGGGAAGTCGCCGGCCTGCGGCTCGACGATCTGGACTGGGAGAACGAGATCATTCGGGTTCGCTGCCCGAAGCCAGGCCGGACCCATGTCTGGCCGCTCTCACCAGACGTCGGCAATGCCATTCTGCGCTACATACGAGAAGCCCGTCCCGCCGGTCTCGGGCGCAGCCTCTTCTTCACATCGCATGCGCCCGTCCGACCGGTTGGCAGAAAGACCCTCGGCAAGATCGTCCGCGACCGCCTTGCGGATATCTGCGTCGTCTCCGGACGGCGCGGCACACATGCCTTGCGCCATGCCGCAGCTCAGCACCTTCTGGATCAAGGCATGTCCATGAAGGTGATCGGGGACTTTCTCGGGCACCGCGACCCGTCCTCCACCGCGATTTACGCCAAGGTCAACCTCGCCGCCCTCCGCGAGGTTGCGGCCATCGATCTGGAGGGTCTGGTATGACCCTGCGCGAGGCAATC
Organism: Acetobacteraceae bacterium; assembly: GCA_050730175.1. Lineage (GTDB taxonomy): Bacteria > Pseudomonadota > Alphaproteobacteria > Acetobacterales > Acetobacteraceae > JAKAWQ01. Next base: position 710 of record JBOHMN010000403.1, read on the forward strand.
GAGCAATACATTCTCTGGCGGCAGGCCCATGGCGCCAAGTTCACGACCGGGGCGAACCTGCTGCGTCAGCTCCTCGGACATGCTGATGGGAACGCCACCTGCGACGCGGTCAGCACAGCGCAGCTTCTGGCCCTTCTGGCGGGCGCGGGACCGCTGACCCGACATCGCGAGAACAAGTACTACACCCTTGCCGGCTTCTGGCGTCATGCGATCAGCCGTGGCCACGCGATCCGCTCGCCACTACCGGACAACGAGCCGAGATCGCCTGTGCGTGCGCTGCCCTACATCTACTCGCGCGAGGAGCTGCGGCGTCTCTTCGATTCCGCGACCGTGGAGATGAGCCGGCGCGGCGCGGTTCAGTTGGACGCCATGACGTTCCGGACGTTGCTCCTTCTGTTGTACGGAGCCGGGCTGCGCTTCAGCAAGGCGACGCGCCTGACGTTGGCGGACGTCGACTTGATGGAAGCCGTCCTATCGGTGCGCGGCGCGAAGTTCTTCAAGGACCGGCTGGTGCCGATTGGTCCGCAGCTCACCGAGGTGCTGGCGGCCTATGTGGCTCAGCGTCGACATGGCGATCGTGCGCAAGATCGGGATGCCCTTCTTCTCGCCAACCGCGACGGATCGCGGCTCGCCAGCAGCACCGTTCAAGCGGCGTTCGATAGCTTGCGGCGCATCGCCGGCGTCCACCGCACGGGAGGCGGGCGACGAATCCCACGCCTCCATGATCTCCGGCATAGCTTCGCGGTCCACAGCCTGACCGCCTGGTATCGCGAAGACGCCGATGTGCAGCGGCGGCTGCCGCTACTCTCCACCTATCTCGGCCATGCCGACCTCGAAGGCACGAAGGTCTATCTGACGATGACGCCCGAGCTTCTGCACCAGGCGTCGCTGCGCTTCGCGCGCTATGCGGAAGGAGGGGGCGATGCGTGAGCTCGTAACCCTCGGCCCCTGGCTGCGACGCTTCCTCATCGAACACATCGTCACCGAGCGCAACTTGGCCCGGAACACCCGCACGAGCTATCGCGACACCTTCAGCCTCCTGCTCCCGTTCATCAGCGGCAAGGTGCGCAAGCCGGTGGACCGGCTGGCCGTCGCTGATCTGACGTCCGGGCAAGTGCTGCAGTTCCTCGCGCACCTCGAGAACGAGCGGGGCTGCTCCGTCCGGACCCGCAATCAGCGGCTCGCCGCCATCCGGGCGTTCGCCCGCTTCGTCGGCAGCCGCGACCCGGCACAGGTCGAATGGTGTGGTCACATCCGGGCCATCGCATCGAAGAAGTCCATGACCGAGCCGGTCGGGTGGCTGACCAGGCCGGAAATGGAGGCCATCTTGGGCGTCCCCGATCGGACGACAGATCGCGGTCGTCGCGAGTATGCGCTGCTGCTCTTCCTCTACAACACCGGCGCGCGGGTGTCCGAGGCGATCCAGCTGAAGGTGCGCGACTTGCAGATCGGAAGCGGCAAACGCGGCCATGACCTGGCGACCCTGCACGGGAAGGGCGGCAGGCTGCGTCAATGCCCGTTGTGGCCGGAAACCGAACGCGCGCTTGCCGGTGAGATCGGCGGTCGCGCCGTTGATCATGCCGTGTTCGTCAGCAGGCTCGGAGGACCGTTTACACGCTTCGGAGTGTATCGGCTCGTCGAGCGCTGCGCGGCCCGGGTGCAGGACTTGGCTGGCAGGACGATAACTCCGCACGTGATCCGGCACACCACGGCCTGCCATCTCGTGCTCGCCGGCGTGGACATCAACACGGTGCGCGCCTGGCTCGGCCATGTCTCGATCAGCACCACCAACATCTATGCCGAGATCGACCTCACGACAAAGGCGAGCGCGGTCGCCCTTTGCGAGGTGGGTCAGCCGCAACCAGGACGCTCGTGGAAGGAGGACAAGGACCTCATGGCCTTCCTGAAATCCTTGTGAGTGAGGGGGATCAGGACCGCCCGGACCTCCCATCTGTCACTCCGTCCTGATCTTCCCCTGGCGCGCGAAGCGAACGACATCCTGCGGCGCGAGCTGGATGTGCAGCGATGCCCGCAGCGCGCCGAGGCCGAATGCACGGAGGTCCTCGTTGAAGTCGCCCCTCTGCGGAGACAGGGCTAGGGCCTCGATGCCCGCTGCGTCGGCGCGTTCGGTCAAGAGTGCAAGCGCCATGTCGCCCGCGGCATCGGCGTCGCGGGCGAGGTAGAGCCGACGCAGCGTCAGCGGGAGCGAAAGGGCGGCAAGGTGGTTGGCCGAAAGCGCGGCGGCCATCGGCATGGCCGGCAGCGCGAGGCGCAGGGATAGCATCGTCTCGATGCCCTCGCCGGCAGCGAGGACGTCCTCGGTCGCGCCAAAGCGGACGGCATGGCCGAGGAGGCCGCCCATGGCCCGTCGCGGCGTGTCGATCGCCGCCTTGCCAAAGCCGTCCGGGGCAAGCCAGGTGCGATGTGCGCCGGTGATCTGGCCGTCGAGATCGGTAACCGCGGCGATCATTGCCGGCCAGGTCTCCGTCGGCGAACTGTCGTCCGGGCGATAGTAGCAGCGCGGATGAAACCGCAGCGCGCCCGCATCGTGGACAGTCCTGATGCCGCGATTGCGCAAGTAGGCCTTGACGAGCGTCCGGCGGATCGGCCGCGACATGGCGAAGAGCCGACGCGCCGCTTCCGGCGATCTGGCCAGGACAGGCGTGCGAACAGGCTTTGGGGTTGGCAGCGATTCCGCCCGTGGCAGACTCAGAAAGCGCCGCGCCTCCTCCGCGACGTCGCGAAAGTCGACGAAACCGCGGCTCTCGCGGATCACGTCGAGCAGATCGCCGTGTTCAGCCGAGGAGGCATCGGTCCAATGCCCGGCGGCGCCGGGGCCGGAGTCCGGTCCGCTGAGCCGGACAAACATCGACCGGCCCGGCGTGTTGCGAACGTCGCCCACCGTCCAATAGCGGCCCTGGCGCCGCCCTTTGGACAGGTAATGGCGGCAGACCGCCTCCGCATCACGGGCGAGGCGCCGCGCCAGCTCGGAGGCATCGCGGGGCATCACGCACCTCCCCGCGTGCTGAGATTATGTTGCGCAGATGCAGCCGATCGCCCGTGGGACAGCGCCCAATCGCCGGGGCGCAACATAACTCTCGACGCAACATAATCGGTCCATTTCCCGGCGGCGCCCGGACCACGCTCCGGGCCTTGCAGGCGAACATAGAGGCTCCGCCCCGGAGTGTTTCTGGCATCGCCGGCGATCCAGTAGCGGCCGGCGCGGCGGCCGTTCGAGAGGTAGTAGCGGCATACGGCCTCGGCATCGCGCGCGAGGCAGCACGCCAGATCCGCGGCGCTGATCACGGCACATCGACCGGCGATCAGGCAGCAGCCGCACGGGCATGGACCCGCAGCAGCGGATGACGCTCGAAGAGGGAGGCGAGGAGGATCGGGGCACGCTCCGGAGGCGCCAGTAGAAACAGCCGGAGCCGCCAGGCGATGATCTCCGAGGTGAGCCCGAGCGCCTTGAGTTGGGGAACCGCGCCTTCGCTGAAGCCGGTCAGCTCGGCGCGCCAAGTGCCCATGACCAGGGCGCGACGAATCTGCAGCCCGCCGGCAAGATTCAGCACCGCCCCGCGCTCGAGCACCGCCTGCCAGGCTTCGCCAGCCGAGAGTCCGGGAGCGCCCTCGACGCCGAGGCCCTCGTACACCTGGGCGAGTGCCTCTGCCGTGACCATGCGGCCGATCACGCGCTCGCCCTCGTCGGTCTCGAAGCGGTAGACCCGCATGTTTCCAGCCGGCAGCCGGTCCCAGACCGGAAGCAGCAGGCCGGTGACGATGTGGAACGTGCTCTCACTGAACTCCGGGATGCGGGCGCATTCCGCTTCCCAATGCTGAGCGAAGCGCTCAGGCAGGACGGGCTCCCAGTGCGAGTGGGCAAGCTCGTCGAGTGCGACGGTCTCGCGTGTCATTGGCCGGATCAGCCGCACCCGTGCCTCGACGCTCCCGTCGTCCCGCATCACGCTTGCTGTCGGCACTTGCACTGCGGCGCGGCCGGACTGCGTGTTGACCAGGAGCCGCGCCCCGGGCGCACGAGCAATCTTGAGCGCATCGGCGAGCGGCAGCGGGCGATTGCGGTCCCTGCGCAGCACCCGGTAGCAGCGGGTCTCGGCGCCAGTCGCAGCATGGGTGTGCACGGTGCGGCGTTCGGCGATGCGGAAGCTCTCGGCGCTCAGCGTCTCGACGCCGGCATCGTAGGCGCCGATGGCGATCGCCGCTTCGATGCGCGCATCGAGCAGCTCCTCAAAGACCGCGAACAGCGTGTTCTGCAAGCCGATCCGAAGTGCGAGGACGCGGTTGAGGAATTGCGTGATCGGCGGCAGTTCCTCCCG
>JBOHMN010000404.1:0-2405 GCA_050730175.1 Acetobacteraceae bacterium
GCCCTTTGAGATCCGTTCTGAAAGAGGTTCTTGAAACGGCGACTCCACGGATTGGCCGTCTGGCTGCGTTCATTGCATCAACGACCGTACACCGAAGTCTCCGATTTCCTTGAGCTTCTTGCCCAGCGCGCGATTTTGGCCACATCGTTCGATGACCCCGCCATCTCCTGCACTGCCCGTCGCGACCAAACGCGGGTGCGATCCAACGCACAATCGAACCGCGCTCCTCGCTGATCGACCGGGCCACGATTCAGGTTGAGCCGACTCCCCTGATGCCACCGATCACTACGCCAGCTTCCACTGCTCCAGCGCCTCATGCATTGCCTTCACCATGAAGTCGGCAACCTTTCCTTCCGTACTTTTCGCGACGATCCAGGCAAGTATGCCGGAAAGTGGGCCACTCGCCACGTCCTTTTCCAGAATCCGTGCAAACCGTCTCTCGATCGGCCCGCGATAGATTGACGGATCGAGCGCATTTCGCGGCCACGGGTCGAGCGCCTCCCGAATGCGCGCCGTGCCGACCAGTGGAATGATCGGCATATAGTTGCCTGTTGGATCGTTGAAACCATATTCCAGAAGCGGCACGCCCTCGAGGCAGTTTTGAAAGACCGGGCTCGCTTCCGGCAGCACGAACGTGTCGTGCAGGAAATTTTGGCAGTTCCTGCGCCCGAGGAGATAGTCGTGTCGGCGGAAGGCGTCGCTCGCAAAGCCGATAAAGGCGCCGAGCCCGGCGGTGGCGAGCGCGAGATTGCCGGTCTCGCCGTCGCGCAGCGCCGAGATCATATACCGACTATAGACTTCCGGCGCGGTCGCGAGCAGGAGATCGCGCGTATCGTAGCGCGTCTGCTGCAGCACCGCGCCGACCAGCGGCCGCACAAGCTCGGGGAGCGTAATGCCGAGCTGCGGTGCCATCTCCGCCGCGCCAGCGAAGGGATCGATCAGGACCACACCGCGATTGGCCTTCATCCCCTCGCGCGGATTCCGCCCGCTGACCCCAGCGAGCGTCGTGCGCGCGAGCTCGATCGGCTCGTTGTCCGTCGTGCCGCCATCCACGGCCAGGAACTGATAGTCCGTCGGCAATCCCCCGCCCGCCCATTTCTGAATGGCCTCCCAGTCGGGAACGAGCGCGACGAGTTTGGACGCCGGATGTTCCTCGTCGCCCGGCACCGAAGCCACGCGGTACCGGTAATGATCGAGCGGCCGCGTCAGCCGGCGCGGTGGGAAGCCGAGCGGAAAAGCCGCCGTTGCGCACGCGAATTCGCCGAAGCTCGCCCAGTCGATCGCCTGCGGCAGCCGCGCCTCGTCGATCCCGAGCACGAACTCGTCGGGGCGCGGCAGCACCACGTTCTTCTCCTGATAGACCACCGCCAACCGCACGTAGTCCGCATGATCGACATAGCTCTGGTGCAGATTGACCGTAGCCCCTCCGGCGAGCGGCCCACTTTGAAAATCGATTCTGTACGGGATGCCGGTGACATTCGTGATCGTAAGAATGAGCCTGAGTGGGTCGCCGAGATAGCTCCGCGCCTTCGGTTTCGCCCCCGTAAAGGCAACGAGCGCGCTCGCCGTGCGGTTGATCGTTTCGCCGTTCAACAGGGAAATCGGCATCGCGCCCGGCGCATCGAGGTCCTCGGTCGTGAGCATGTCCTTAAGTCGAAGGCGGTTGATCCAGCTGTCGTAGAAAGGATTGCCGGCCGCAACGTCGGCGGACGTCGCGCGGCTCACGTGCGGAAACGCGAAGGCGAGCGCCCGCGCTGCGATCGCGGCGTTCACGCCGCCGCCCGACGTTCCGGCAATCACGCGAACCACGGTCTTGTGGCGCGGCACCGCCCGATCGTTCCCATCGCGCGCCTCCGTCCACGCGTCGAGCGCCTCGATAAGGAAATCCATGACGCCCGCCGTGTAGGCCCCGGAGGAGACCGTCCCCCCGAGCACGAGCGCGATCTCGAATGTATTGGCCGGAACCGGCTCCGGCGTATCGAACAGCGCGGTCAGCCGCTCATGGCTCGGCGCCTCGAGTGTCAGGCCCATCGCTTTCCTCCTCCCGCCGGCGGGGCAGATTGCTTGGCATCGACAAGGCAACCGCCAGTCGTGCGTGGCTACGCCGCGGCCGCCCGGTTTTCGCGCTTCTCCTCTGGACTTGGCCCGCTGCCTTTCAGGCGGATCACGGACTGCAGCACGTCTAACCAGAACGGTGCGCCGAACAGCGTTCCCAAAGCCATGACCAGCCAGCCGGCACCCTTCTCGACCCAGCCCACTGTAAACAACTGCCCAACGCCCGGCGGATCTTGCTTCCTCGCCGCCGTCGCCACCCCCGCCCAACCGATCGGAAAACTGACCTGAAGCTCCGTCATGGACTTGACCGCGTCCTCCAGCGTCGCCCCCATACTGGCGATATGTACAAC
>JBOHMN010000405.1:0-2117 GCA_050730175.1 Acetobacteraceae bacterium
CGCTATCAGGTCCTCCTCGCCGAACGCATCAAGGCGATCGAGGAACGCGACCGGCCAGCCGAGCCCGGCGACGACATCCTGCTCTCCGTCATCACCGACGGCCGCCACGCCGCGATCGACATGCGGCTGGTCTCCGCGCTCAGCACCAACGAGCCTGGCAACAAGCTGAACAAGCTGGTCGCCAACGTGCATCGCATCTGGAAAGAAACCGCCGGCAACCGCTACCAGCGGCCGGACAGCACTCCCTGCCCGAATCCTGGCGCGGGACAGCTGATCTTCTCCGACCTCGGCACACTGGCCGTGGAAGAGAAGCGCGGCTTCTCCGCCTACCGCTGGATCCGGCACGAACTCGTGCGGCTCGGCATTCCCGCCTCAGAAATCGCGTATATGCAGCACTTCAAACGTTCGGCCGACAAGCAGCGGCTGTTCAACGACTTCAACGCCGGTCGCATCCGCATCCTGATCGGCTCCTCGGAGACTATGGGAACCGGCGTCAATGTGCAGCTCCGCCTCAAGGCCCTGCATCATCTCGACGTGCCCTGGCTGCCCTCAGAGATCGAGCAGCGTGAGGGCCGGATCGAGCGGCAGGGCAATCAGCACGACGAGATCGAGATCTACGCCTACGCCACCCTCGGCTCGATGGACGCCACGATGTGGCAGAACAACGAACGGAAGGCGCGCTTCATCGCCGCCGCCCTCTCCGGCGATCGCAGCATCCGAACTATCGAGGACATCGGCGAGGCCGCCAACCAGTTCGCCCTCGCCAAGGCGATCGCCTCGGGCGATACCCGCCTGATGCAGAAGGCCGGCCTCGAAAGCGAGCTTGCCCGGCTCGAGCGCCAGCGTGCCGCGCACTTCGACGACCAGCTCAACATCCGCCGGCGCATCCAGGACGCACACCGCGAAGAAGAAATCGCGGCGCGGCGCGCCGAACACATCCGCTCAGATCTCGCTCGCCGCCTCCCGACCCGCGGCGAGGACTTTGCGATGACCTGGAACGAGCGGACGGTGACCGACCGCCGCACTGCGGGGACCCTGCTGCTTTCGAAGATCAGGCTCTCCGCGCAGTCCCCGCAGCCAGCCGAGACGACGCTCGGCGCCATCGGCGGCTTTCCGCTCCTCGCCGTACCGTGCCGGACGTTGCGCTCTCCCCTCGAGACGATCCTGGTTCTGCGCCGCACGGAGTACGATCAGACCATTCCGATCGAGCCCGACCTGACGCCGATGGGACTGATCAGCCGGCTCGAACACATCCTCGACCATTTCGAGCTCGATCTCCAGGAGCAGGTCCGGCGAACGAAAGAGGCCGCTATTCGCCGCGCCGGATACGAAGAGCGCCTCGGTGAGCCGTTTCCGCTGCAGGCGGAACTCGAAGCGAAGGCGGCCGCGCTCGCGGCCCTCGACGCAGAGCTCGCGGAAAGCGGCAAGCGCACGGGCTGATGTGCCCCGCCGGCGGCGTCATGGCCGCAACGCGTTCCCAAGGGAGTTCCACCATGCCCATCCTGTTCGACACCAGCCCCCTGCTCAGCCCACCGTTCCAGTCTCGCGAGTTCACCCCCACGCTTTGGCAAACCGCCGAGAGCAAGGCGCAGTTCGCGAACGCACTCTGCCGCTTCATCGCCGCCGGCTTCAAGGAAAGCCTGTTCACCGAGACGCTCTATCGTCGGCTCGCCCTCTCATTCGGCCACATCGGCTGGTGCGACCGCGGAGGATTTTTCGACCACTACTTCCGCTCTCTGCACGGCCAGCTCGCGTTCCTCGAAGAATCGCTCCGCTGGAATCCCTGCGGCGAGCCCGCCTGGACCTGGTGCGACGTGGAGCGCGCCGTTCAGGACCGGTTGCGCTCAGCCAACCTTCTTGCCGCTGAGAGAGCGCTCTTTGATGCGGAAAAGGAACGCTTCGAGCGGCAACTGCTGCGGCGCCTGCAGGAAAAATACGAAGCACGGAACATGATCTCTCGCACGTCGGTCCAGCATCCCGGCGCTGCAACCTTGCAAGCGGAAAAGCCGCCGCCCGCCGCGCAAGCCCACCTGTTCTGAAAAGAGAGCACTGCCGCATCGCCGGCCGCCGCGGCAAGGGTCGCGCGGGACACCCGGCGCGTGCGCGCCGGGACCCGT
>JBOHMN010000406.1:0-1938 GCA_050730175.1 Acetobacteraceae bacterium
GCCGGCACCAGGGCGTCGGTGGGATCCGCGCCGGTCAGCGGCCCGGCAAGGCGCCCCAGCACCGGGATCACGCCCGTCGCCCACACCGCCAGCCCGAAGCACACGAGCGTCAGCAGGACCATGGGGAACCCCACGCTACGCGGCGCGCGACGTGCCGCAGCCGCCTCGCGCGAGCGCGGCAGCCCCAGCAATGCGGTCGCCGCGATCATCGCGAAACAAGTGACGGCCAGGCCCGCGGTCAGGGCCAGCGCCGCACCCGCGAGCGCGAATACGATGCGCACCGGGACCGGGCCGATCTCCACCACGCGCAACAGCGACTGCAGCAGCATCCATTCGCTCACGAATCCGTTCAAAGGCGGCAGCGCCGCGATTGCAAACGTGCCGACGACGAACAGGGTTCCCAGCAGCGGCAGACGGCGCAACAGGCCGCCCATGCGATCGAGATCGTGGGTGCCGGCGGCGGCGTCGATGCCGCCTGCGCCGAGAAAGAGCAGCGCCTTGTACGCCGAGTGATTGATCATGTGATATAGGCCTGCCACCAGCGCGAGACCACCGAGCACCGGATGGCCAAGCGCAGAAAACGTGAAGCCGGCGCCGAATCCGGCCGTGGCGATGCCTATATTCTCGATAGAGCTCTGTGCTAGGACCCGTTTCAGGTTGCGCTCTGCGAGCGCATACATGATGCCCGTCAGGGCCGTGGCAGCGCCCGTGGCGAGAATCATCAGGCCAAGGCGCGGGTCGGTACGCGCGAGCGGCGCATCGAGCCGCAGGAACGCGTACAACCCCAGATTCAACGTCGCAGCGGACAGAATCGGCGAGATCGATCGGGGCGCAGCGCCGTGCGCTTCGGGCAGCCACAAGTTGAGCGGCACCACGCCGGCCTTCATGCCGAAGCCAAAGAATGTCAACACGCAGCCGGCCGTGGCGATGGCCGCCGGCAGCACGGGTGCGGCACTGGCGATTCCGTCGAGGCTCGGGCTACGCGCCGCGAGCGATAGGATCAACAGCCCGGCAAGCCCGGCAAGGGAGCCCGCTTCTGAGAGCGCCATGGTGAGCAGGCCCGCGGCAACCGGCTCATCGCGGCGGGTCTCGAAACCGACCAGCGCCCAGATGGCGAGTGCGGCAATTTCCCAGGCGACCACGAAAGACACCACACTGGCCGCCGTGAACAGCGCGATCATGGCAGTGAGTGTCAGTGTCACGAACGCCGCGAATGCGCCGCGTCGCGATCGCGACCATGCCATGCTATCGCGCAGTTGAAACGGCAGTGCGGCAGCGAACACCGCCACGGTGACGAGCAGGAACAATCCCGCGAGTGGTGTCAGCTCGAAGTCGAAGGGGCCGATCAATGGCAAGGCCAGTTCGACCAGCGGGTGGCTCGTACCGCGCGCGAGCGCAACGGCTGCAACCCATGCCACCACCGCGCAGCCGGTGGTGAACAGCGCCCAGGTGCAGCCGATGGCGGCGCGGCGCGGCAGCGTCCAGGCGGCGAGGACACCGGCCGCCAAGAGCGCAAACCCGGCGCCGAATTCCGTCACGCCGCGACATCCGGCGGGCGTGCGGTGACCTGTCCTGCGGCCGCGAGCAGTCCATGGATGATGGCGAGTGGCGGCGGCGGACAGCCGGGGACGATGAAATCGACCGGGATGACCTCGCCCACGCCTCCGGCGCAGGCAAAACTCTTACCGAAAATTCCGCCGTCGATCGCGTCATCGCCGATGGCCACCACCCGCCTTGGCGTCGCCATCGCCTCGTACGCCTTGCGCAGCGGCTCGCGCATGGCTTCGGTGACGGGGCCGGCGACCAGCAACACGTCGGCATCGCGCGGCGTTGCGGTGATGAAAATGCCGAAACGATGCAGGTTGTACGGCGGCGCATCGATCAGCCGCACCTCGGTGATGCAGGCGCCGTCGGCGCCCGCATCGACGAAGCGCACGT
>JBOHMN010000407.1:0-2869 GCA_050730175.1 Acetobacteraceae bacterium
CTTCATGGTGGCGACGAAGCGCTGCTGGTGGCCGGCGCGATGCTCGATCAGGCGGTAGGTGCCGAGCTTGGCGATATCCATCAGCAGGAACCAGGCGATGTCGTAGAGCCAGACCAGCCCGACCGCCGCCCATGCGATCGGCGGCATCAGGATGCCGAAGCCGACCATCAGCACGCCGACCACCTGGGTCACGACGATCGCCGAGAGTAGTTGCCAGGACGGGTGCGGGTTGGCCCAGAACGAGTGGCGGGTGCGGGTGGAGAACAGCAATAGATGGCCGCCGACGATGAAGCGCAGGAACATCATCGTCTGGATGACTGGCAATACTTCATGCAGGACATTGCGCACGATCAGGTAGAGGCCGAAGCTCTGCGCCAACGCCAGTGCGCCGAACGTCACCGAGACGACCAGCAGCCGGCTCATCTCCCAACGTACCGGAGTTTTTCGGAGCTCGGCGTTGTCCCAGGCGACCGTCATGATGGGGATGTCTTCGAGCAGCGCCAGCAGGATGATCGTGATCGTGGTCGGCGGATAGATGTTCCAGATCAGCATCGTCATCACCACGAACACCATGATGCTGAGCGCCATGGCGATGCGATAGACCGTGTAGCTCGTCATCCGTTCGAAGATGCGGCGCGCCTCCTCCACGGCGTTGATGATGACCGAGAGGCCGGGCGCGGTCAGGATCAGGCTCGCGGCGCTGCGGGCGGCGTCGGTTGTGCGGGAGACGGCGATGGTGCGCTGATCGACGGAGGCAGGCGCGCCAGCGTGCACGGGCGGATGATCTTGCGGGATGGGCTCGAGCGCCAGAGCCGCGTTGCGCCGCATGAGTGCGAGGGCAGGTTGGGAATGGCGGCGGCAGCACGGTGCTCGACGGTGAGGATGATCCGTTCGTCGCCGTCACGCCGGAGATAAAGGTTGGAATCGCCCCAGGCACGGAATTCCGACGTGCCGCGCAGGGCCTGGCCGGCCCGCACCGCCGCAGCCGCCTTCCTGACGTCGTGGACGAGGACCACGGCGATGCCATGGCGCCGCTGGAGATCGCGCAGAAAAGCCAGCAATGGCGCAACTTCGCCGCCGGCATTCTCGCCGATGCGGTGCAGGCGCACGAATAGATCGAGGACGAGCGGCCGCGCCTTGAGCCGTGCCACGGTCTCCTCGAGACGGCAGCAGTCGTTGTTGAGATCAAGCCGCAGGCTTGGCGCGGTGATCACCTGGACATCGAGTCGGGCCAAGCGGATCGGCGCACGGGCGCGCCGGTCCGCCTGGCTGCGCGGGTCATCCGATCAATGATGGCTCGCCGGCGAGGGGTTCTGCCTAACCCTTTCAAGGAGCGCCGACGCCGCGTTGACGCATACCTCAGTGGATTCGTTATCGGCACATTTCACGGTCATAGACAAATCACCGATCCGGAAATGGAGGACGGCGGCGTTAGTGTTGAACATTCCGCCCCTCATCATACGCGCAGACGTCTCGCCACGCCCCGTCATGCGTGCGGACATCCCGCTACCCCCCATCATTGGTGCGGACATCTCGCCATGCCCCATGCCGGAAGACATCATCCCGCGTGTCAGAGGCGGCGTGGTTTGTGACGGCGGTGCTTGGGTTATGGGCTGGCCCGGCGTCGCGCTCTGCGCTTGTGCCGCTACGGTCGAACCGGCGAACGCGATAACGGCGCCGGCGAGCAAGATCTTTCGCATGGTGCTCCACTCCTGAGGTTACACTGTCTCAGGAGCGCAACGTGCGGCGAGCAACGCGAAGCTGCATTGATTCGCATCACTATCGCCGTGGTCGCGTTGCGAACCTCAAGGAGCCATGTGCAAACCGCGTTTTGCGGCGACGGCAGCGATATCGAGCGACCATGTGGCTCCGCTGCGGCTCCTCAAGCCTGCGAATCAGGTTCTTGACTGATCTCTTTCATGCCGTGAGGCGCGATAGGGTGCGGGAATCCACTGGCAAAGTCGCCCTGGCAGGACTCCTCAGCCTTGCACGGCGGCGATAGCGGATCGGCCGGCCACCGGAGACCACTGGAATTACGTGAAACGACACCCTGCGAACGGGGGTCGCTTGACCGAGATCAATACGACGCCCGGCCGGCGGACGCTAGGCCAGAGGCGGTTCCTGACGGTGGGCATCCAGCGCGGCCGCGTGACGGGCAGGGATTCGCCACTCAACCCGTCCGCGGTGGCCTTCAGCCGGACCAGGGCGTCCGCGCCGCTGAGGGGCGCGAAAGCGTCGCGCTCGCCGCCGGGCGCTGCCGCGGACGGCTGATCCGCTTTGGTGTCGCTTACGGGACGATCGTCCGTCATCATGCTCTCGCTTCGTTCTGGCCGTCAGTTTGGTTACGGCGGAATCGCGAAGCGCTCCGCCTGCTCCCTTACGGCGCTCGCTCTGCCTGGTGGGACGTTGCAGCCGCCGGCTCGTCGCCCCTCTCTCCTGCGCGACCGATCGTCTCCAGCGTGTGGCGGGCGATCATTGCCTCCTCGTCGGTCGGCACGACGCGCACCTCGATGCGGCTCTCGGGTGCGCTGATGCGGCCGGCGCCGCGCGTGTTGGCGGCCGGGTCAAGAACGGTGCCGAGCCAGGCGAGACGCTTACAGACCGCGGCGCGGATCTCGGCGGCGTTCTCGCCGATGCCGGCGGTGAACACGAACCCATCGAGGCCGCCGAGCGAGCTTGCGAGCGCGCCCGTTTCGCGTGCGATCCGGAAGACGAAGAGCTCGATCGCCTCGCGGGCGTGCCGCTCGGTGCTCGCCAGCAGCACGCGCATGTCGCTGCTGAGGGCGGAGACGCCGAGCAGACCGGATTGCTGATAGAGCAGCGTCTCGACCGCCTTCGCGTCCATGCGGTGCTGTTGTTCGAGATAGGG
>JBOHMN010000408.1:0-34149 GCA_050730175.1 Acetobacteraceae bacterium
AGGCACGTGTCCGCAGGATGACGCCGGCAGTGCACGATGAATGCGCGTGGCAATAGCTGGCGGATCAGCCCGAGATTCTCATAATTGACTGGCAGCTTGTCGGTCACGCGCAAAGCGTCGGGCGAGATTCCGCGCAGCAGCGCGAGATAATTCCCGGCAATGCGCCGGGCGGATGCGACCGGTTCGTTCTCGCCGAGCAAGCCGCGGTGGAGATCCGCCCAGTAGGTCAGCTCTCCCCCGGCGGCCACCGCGGGATGAGCGGACAGGATCTGCTCGACGAGCGTCGTCCCTGATCGCGGCATGCCGACGATCAGGATGGGCGTTTCGCTTTGATCGGCAAAATCGGGCCGAAGCGATTGGAAGCCGGCGGGAGAGGCGGCGATCAGCTTCGCCAGGCGGTTCGCGAGTCCGCTCCGGTCCAGCCGGCAGTTCGCCGAATCGATCCGGTTCCCGGCATCGAACTGCTGCATCGCCGTTGCGTATTCGCCGAGATCGTCATGCGCTTTGCCGAGCGCGAAGTGCAAGGCCGCGCGGTGACCCGGCGTGAGGTCTCGCCGCTCGAGGGCGGCTTCCATCCGCGCGATCAGCGGGCGATCCTGCGGCGCAAACCGCCGGTACAAAGCGCAGCAGTACCACGCGGTTGCCAGATTTGGGTCGAGCGTCGCGGCGTGCTCATAGCTTGCCGACGCGTCCGTAAGCCGGCCGGTGTCGGCGAGCAGCCAGCCCAGCTCCGCGTGCGCCTCGGCGTTGATCGGGTCGCGGAACAGCACCGCGCGCAACAGTTGCTCGGCTTCCTCGTAGCGGCCGGCGAGCAGCGCGGCACGCGCGGCGCTGATTCTGCCGGCATCAGTATTGCCGAGCGCGGCGGCGGCGGCGCGGAAGGCGGCCCCGGCTTCGGCGCGCCCGCTCCAGCGGAGTGCCAGCTCCCCCAAGTGCACGTGCGCGTCTGCCAGTCCCGGCTCCAGCTCTGCCGCCTTCCTGTAGGCCTGGATCGCCAGCGGAGCGCGGCCCGCCGCCTCCAGCGCCCGGCCGAGGTCGAACTGCGCCCGCGCATTGTCCGGTTCCCGGGCAACGGCTTTCCCGAGCGCAGCGATCGCCGCCCCATACTGACCCGCGGCGACGCAGGCCGCGCCGTACTCTGACAAGAGTTGTGGGTCTGTCGGATCGAGAGTGGCCGCCTCGGCGAGGGCGGCCAACCCATCGGCGTGGCGGCCACTCTTAAGGTGGTTGCGGCCGATTTCTGCAAGCCGCTGTGCCTTGCGCTTTTGACCCCGTGTCGGGCCGGCGTGTGTGTCGCTCATGCGGGCTGCGGTCCCCGCCTGCCCGGCGCGTCCCGCAGCCAGGAACTGGCCCACTGATACGGGTTGCTGGTATCTCAGAAGCTCGTTCGCAAGCTGGCCCGCCTCGGTCAGGGTTCCGGGAAGGCCCGATTCCCGCCCCGACTCGGCCCCCTCTCGTCGTCGTTCCTCCGCGTCGGCTCGCAAATGCAAGCGGCGGCCGGTGGTGCCGGCCGCCGTAGTCATGTCTGCTTCGGCTCGCAGAGTCTGGGCTGTCGGCAAACTTTACACGCGCCGGCGCCGCCGCCGGACCACGAGGCCGAGACCCAGCAGGCCAGTGCCAAGAAGCGCCAGAGAGCCGGGCTCAGGGACTGGTGTCGTCGGGCCGTCTTTCTCGAAGATAGCGCCGCTGTTCGCGGTAGCCACGATGCCGGTCCTGCGGCCCTCGTTGAGGAAACCCACGATGTACGAACCGAGCGCCAGATCGGGGCTGATATTAAACTGAGGCGACGAATTCGGGTTACTTGCCCCCTGGAGGGTCAGGGTCCCCATATCCGCCTGGTACACGAAGAATCCGGTGGCGCTCGGGTCAAGGGCTTGCGTTGACGGCAAGTAGGCTCCGATCTTGTTGGCCGGTGATGCGGAGATGCCGAGGTAAGAGTCGAGAGCCCCGCTGGTCCACGCCGTGCTGCTGAACAAGCTTGCGGTTCCGGAGGATGTGCCGGTGATCGCGAAGCTGGAAGGCTGCGTCACATTGTTCGGGACCAGCACTTCAAGCAGCAGGTCGCCGGATTTCGGGCCCGGCGACACCGTGAAGCCGAAGTTGCTCGGCGGATTGTTGGTCGTTGGCGAGTTCGTGCCGTTGTCCGCGCATTGGCCAGCGCCGGCGCAGTAGCCGTGCAGCGGATCGCTGGTGACAACGGTCGCGCGCGCCGCCGGAGCGGCCGCCGCCATAAGAAGTGCGCCGAGCGCCGTTGCTCCCAGCAACCCGGCGATCCGACGAGAACCTAACCGCATGATGTGCGCCCTCTTCTTTCAAAGGCTCCGGCCCTGATCCGGCCCGCGAGCTGATCAAACTTTGCTCTGGCGGCTCGGGCATCTCCCTTGGTCATCGCCGTCACTGCCATCCGTAAAAGGAAAAGCAAGAAGCGTGCCGAAAAATATAAGTGAAGCAAAACAACATGTTACGTCACCAGCGCCAGACCGGACTGGCGCAAAGTGTAAAGCCCGCCTCGGTAACATCCGCGTGATAATTCGACACCGGAATGCTCAAAGGCCGGGACCGCACGCAGCGGTGCTCCATCTCCTGTCCGCCAACCAATTGAAAGCAAAGCGATATGACCGTTAGATCGGCTTTCGCGCGACACACCCGGCACACCGCCGGTTGAGACGCGGACCGCCGCAGGAGCTGGCGCAATCTGTAAAGAAATTCGACGCTCAGCGCCGCACCCCGACGCTCACATCGAGCCCGCGTCAGCGCCGCAGAGCGTCAGGCAGCTCCCCCGAGGGCCCGACACTCCGCCTTCACGCCACCAGAAAACCGCCATCCACCGGGCAGATCACGCCGTTGACCATGCTCGCCGCGTCCGAGAGGAGAAACAGGACCACTCTCGCAACCTCGTCCGGCTGCGCAAAACGGCCAAGCGGAACCCGCGCGAGCATCGGGCCTGCCTTGGCAGGCTCGCTCCAAACCCGCTCTGCCATCGGCGTCAGCGTCACCACCGGGTTCACGCTGTTCGTGCGGATCCCGAAAGGCCCGAGCTCCTTCGCCATGGTCATCGTCAACGAATCGAGCGCCGCCTTCGAAGCCCCGTAAGCCGCATGCTCAGGTGTCCCCCAAAGGCTCGCAATCGAGGAAACATTGACGATCGCACCCGGCTGCCCGCGCTTGACCCAGTCGCCGGCGACCTCCTGCGCGAGGACAAGCGGCGCCAGGGCATTGACCGCCATCACCCGGTTGAATGCCTCTTCCGTCACCGCGAGCACCGGCGCGACCTCGGCGATCCCGGCATTGTTGACCAGCCCGTCAACCGGCAACGCGGCGCGCGCCGCCTCGCGTGCCGCACGCGAATCCGCGAGATCCACAACCAGGCTCTTGCCGCCGATCTCGGCATTCAGGCTCTCCAGGTCGGCAGCCGAGCGCGAGAGGGCAACAACTTCCGCACCCTCCGCGGCAAGCAGCCGCGCGATCGCCCGCCCGATGCCCTTCCCAGCCCCGGTAACCAGAACGCGCCGCCCGGCAAACTGCCCGTTCACCACTCGGCCTCCCTTGTCCGCCTTGTCGCTCTTTATCGCACCGCGCCGAGCGTCAGGCCACGCACCAGGTAGCGCGAGACCAGCATGGTAAAGACGACCACAGGGATGACAATCAGGGTCCCCGCCGCCATCACCTCACCCCACGGAATCGTGTACCCGCCGAGATAAGTGAGCGCCGTCACCGGCGCCGTTCGCGCCGCGCTGCTGTTCGTGAGAATCATCGCGTACAACAGTTCATTCCACGAGAAAATAAGCGAGAGAATGGCGCCCACCACGATTCCCGGTACCGCGAGCGGTACCATCACGCGCAGGAAAACGGTGAACTCACCCGCCCCGTCGATCGTCGCGGCTTCCGCGACCTCGGCGGGAATCGCCCGGAATTGGTCTGCCGTGAGCCACACCACCAGCGGAATGCAGAACGTCTGATAGATCAGGACCAGCGTCAAATCCGAATCGATCAACCCGAGCGCGCGCGCCAGCAGGAAGTACGGCACCACGAGCACCACCGGAATCACCAGGAAGTTGGAGAGGAACCAGAACCATACGTCGCGCCGGAAACGAAAATGGAACCGCGCGATGCCGTATCCGGCCGGAGTGCCAAGCGCGACCGCGAGTGCTGTCGCAGCAATGCTCGTGATCACCGAATTGCGCAGCGCTGGCCCCATCCCCATCGACGCGATCACCTTGACGTAATGGGCGATCGTCGGGTGGAACAACCACGCCGGGGGTATGCTGAAAATCTCCTTCTCGCTCTTGAAGGACGCAAGCACCATCCAAACGGGTGGCGCGAGCGCGATCGCCCCAGCCACGACCAGCCCCACGCCCTGCGCGATGTCCGCCCCGCGCCGGCCGCGCCACGCTCTCACTCCGCCACCTCCCGGTAGAAGAAGCGGATGTAAAGATTCGAAAGCACAATCGTGACGATCAGCAACAATACCGATTCTGCGGAGGCCCGGCCGATGTCGAAGGCGCGGAACGCCAGTCGCTCGATTTCCAGGCTCACCAGCTCTGTCGAAGTTCCCGGCCCGCCGCGCGTCAGCGTATAGACCATGTCGAACAGCTTCACGATGTAAGCAGTCTGGAAGATCAGCGTCGCAGTGATCCCTGGCCACAGGAACGGAAGCTGGACGTGCCTCAGGCGCACCAGCCAGCTTTTGCTCTCGAGCGCAGCAGCTTCCTCGATTTCCACCGGCACGGTCGCCAGGCTCGCCAGCAGCACCAATGCGACGAACGGCGTCCATTGCCAGACTTGCAGAAGCAGAATGGCAATGAATGCCGCATGTGGCCCGCCCAGCCAGTCGACCGCTCCCAAATGTGCGAGCCCGAGGAAATAATTGATCACACCGAATTGCGTGTTGAACAAAAGATCGCCGACCAGCCCCACCACTACCGGCGTCATCGCGATCGGCACCACCAGGATGACTCGCACCACCGCCCTAAGTCCGCCGAGCCGCGACCGGTGCAGCAGGAGCGCCACGCCAAGTCCGAGCGCGATTTCGGCAGGCAGCGCGATCACGAGCATGACGGCAGTGATCGCGACCGAATGCACAAAGCCGGCAGCCGCGATCGCGTTGACGTACTCGTCGATCCCGGAGAACGGTGTGCCGAGATAGGGCTGGTCGAGGTGAATGCTGTGCAGCGAGGCCCACAGCAGATAGCCGACCGGGTAGAGGCCAACCACCAGCAGGAAAATCCCGCCGGGTGCTATAAACATCCACGGCACCAGGCCGCGGCGGCGCCTGCGTCGTCTCGGCCTTGCGCGCAGTTCTGGCAACGCCACTGCTCGCTGCCGCATTCCTTTCTCCAAAACGAAAACGCGCGAGAGGGACGCCGCAGGCGGCGGAAGCCGCGTCCCCCTCGCTGAACTCCGCTACTGAATCTTCGCCATCTTGCCGTTGTAATAGCCAGCCTTGGTCAGGATGGTCTTGAGCTCGTCATTGATCTTCTTCATCCCGGCAGCGACCGAAAGCTGGCCGAGCTGAATCTGCGAGCCGAGATTGGCAACCACCTCCGACATCTGCGGGTAAACCGGAAGGCGCGGCCGCCAGTAGTAGATCGCGTGCTTCCAGGATTCCACCATCGGCTTCAGATACGGATATTTCGCTTGCAGCGTCGGATCGGTGTCCGCGCTGATCCGTGCCACCACCGCCCCGTGGTTGATCAGCGGTGCCGCCATCGTCTTGGAGGTCAGCCACTGGATGAAAAGCCAGGTCGCGTCCTGCTTCTTCGCCGGAATTCCCGAGCTCACCATGTAGGCGAAGCCGCCGAACGCCGGAATGATCCCGGCTGGCCCGCTCGGCTCGGTGGTGACCGCAAGACATTTCGTGATCGTCGAGCTCGAGGGGCTGGCGAGCGTCGGATAGAACGCCGACCACTCGGTGATCATCGCAACCTTGCCCTGGGCCATCAGGTGCACAACCTCACCATGATCGTCGCTCACGATGCCGGGCGGCATGTACTTCATCAGATCCTGGCGGAACGTCAGGCCGCGGATCGCCGCCGGCGAATCGACTTCCGGCTCGAAGGTCTTGGGATTCAGCCACTCGCCGCCGAACAGCCACAAAAAGCGCGTGAAGGAATCGGCGGTCTGCGTCTCGCCGCGTCGTGACTGCAAGGCGAACCCATAGATGCCCTTCTTCGCATCCGTGAGCTTCGGCGCGTAGGTCTTCAGCAATTCCTCCCAGGTCGTCGGCGGTCCGCTGAAGCCGGCATCTTTCAGCATGCACTTGTTGTAATAGAGAAGCCCCGAATAGGAATCGAACGGCAGCCCGTAGAGCGTGGAGCCCCACGTGAAGCCATCCAGCCACACCGGGAAGAAGTCCTTGAGGTCGAGGTCCGGATTCGCGAGCTTGGCGTTGGAGGTGAATTTCGAAATCGGCACCACCCAGCGCGCGGTCGCGAACACGCCAGGCCAGATGACGTCCGTCAGAATCGCGTCGTAGTTGTGGCTGCCGGAGACGAAATCCAGTGTCTCGGCCTTCAGCGTGCTTTCATAGGGAAACGTCACGACCTTGACGGTGATCCCGCTCTCTTTTTCGAATTCCGGGATCAGCTCCTTCATCGCGACGTAGCTCGGCCGATCCAGCCCGACCACGGTGACCGTGGTGCCCTTGTAGGGGGCCGCGGCCTCCTGCAACGTCCATGCCTCGGCAGGTCCGCTCGCGGCGATGATGGCCGCGGCAGCCGCCGCGGCAATGGCCAGTTTCCTCATTCCGTTCTCCTCCAGTTACGCGCTTTCCGCGGGTCATCTCTGATTAATTTTGCGCATATGCCAAAGATAATCGGATCCTGGCAAGCGAAATCTTCCGCCTGATCACCGCGCGGCGCGCGCACTCAGCGGTTGGGCTGGATCATGCTTTTGAGCGCCCCGTCCGCGTGCTCTGACTGCAGTTGAAAAGCCCGGGCTCCCTCGGCGAGCGGAATATGATGCGTAACAATCCGCGTAACGTCCAGCCGGTGCCTGGCGACGAGGTCAATCGCCCGCGGATAGACATCCCCCATGCGCCGCGAAAACTTGACGGAGAGACCTTTGCGCCGAGCCGTAGCAGCGCCCAGCGTGTAGGAATTGCCGTGCGGAATTCCGACCAGAACAATTCTTCCGCCGATCCGCGCAGCGTCTACTGCGTGCTGAAAGCCGTTTCCCGCATTGGTCGCTTCGAGCACGAGATCAACGCCCCGCCCCTCGGTCCATTCGGCGACCTGCATGTGATCCGGCCCGACGGCGTCGGCCCCCAGCGCACCTGCCGTGGCGGCGCGATACGCCACCGGATCAATCGCGTAGATGCGGCCCACCCCCGCCAGCCGAGCCACGGCGAGCATCAGAAGGCCGATCGGTCCGCATCCGATTACCGCAACAGTTTCCAGAAGCCGGGGCTCGGCGAGGTCGATCGCATGGATCGCAACCCCAAGCGGCTCCAGCATCGTGGCTTCTTCTACCGAGAACCCCGGCGGCAGCCGCACCACTTGGGCGGGCTCGACGGCAATGCGTTCTGCCATCGCACCCGGGTGCGGCGGCGCGCCCAGAAAGATCGTGTTCGGGCATAGGTTGATCTCGTTGCGCCGGCACCACTCGCAGTGTCCGCAGGGGATCGCGGGATCGACCGCGACCAGCTCACCTTGCCTGAGACCAAGTTCCGGCCGGCCCTCCAGGAGGTAGCCGGCAAACTCGTGTCCCGGTATGAAGGGCTCGGTGATTGTCTGCTTGCCGATCCCCCCTTCGAGATAATAATGCAGGTCGCTGCCGCAGACGCCGACCCCGGCAACAGCGATCGGGATACGCGCGTTGCCGCTCTCCGGCTCGGCAACGCTGCCGATCCGGATCGCCCGGATGCCATCGATGAACAAAGCCTGCATGGCGCACCTCCTCAGGAAACGTCCAAACCAGCCAGCCGCGGATAGATACTGCGATAGCGCCGGGCTAGGGCCGCGTAGAGAGCGACGCGCCCCGCATCGGGGTCGAACCGCGCGGTGATCGGGGCCGCCATGGCGGATGCCGCTTGATCGAAGTCGCCAAACCACCCAATGCCGACCGCCGCCGCCATCGCCGCGCCCAGCGCCGACGCTTCTGCCGTCGCTGTTCGCAGCAGAGTGACACGCATCGTATCGGCGAGGATGGAGCACCAGAGATCGCTCCGGCTGCCGCCCCCCATCACCACGATTTCCGACAACGCGAGGCCGGTCGCGGCCAGGATGCGCTCGGTCACGTCGGCCTGCTCCTGCGCGATCCCTTCAAACAGAGCACGCACGAGATGGGCCTGCCCGTGGTGCGGCGCGAGGCCGAGAATCGCGCCGCGCACCGCACCGTCCCAATGCGGCGTCATGACGCCAAGAAAATAGGGCAGAAGCAACACGCCGTCCGCCCCGGGAGGCAGCCGCTGAGCCTCTTTCTCCAGCCGCACCAGTGAGCCCGGATCGCGAAAAATATCGCGCGCCAGCCAGTCACAGATCAGGGTGCCCGAGCGCAGCGAGCTTTCGAGTACGAAGCCGGGATCACCGGCACTGATCATGGTGCGGAATGCCGCACCAAGCCGGTACTTACGGCTGTAGATGCCGGAGACCACCGCCGTTCCGAGATTGAGGTAGGCGCGCCCCGGCCGCGCAATATTCACCGCCAGCCCAGCGGCCTGTCCGTCGCCGCCGCCCGCAACAACCATCAGGCCGGCGGGCAGCCCGGTTGCCTCGGAAGCCACCGGCCTGAGCCGCGCGATGGGCGTGCCCGGCGCGAGCGCCTCGGCAAAGCAATCCGCGGCAACTCCAACCTCTGCCAGCAGTTCATCCGCGTACCGTCCCTCCACGAGATCGAAAACTCCCAGAGGATCGGCCGAAGCGATGCTGGTCGCAAACCTGCCGGTCAGGCGCCACGCAAGATACGAATGCACCTCTGCAAGCCGGCGGCTGGCATCGAGCACGGAAGGCTCCATGCGCCGCATCCAGGCAAGCTTGTACAATGCCGGGTTAGGATCCGGCGTCTTCCCCGTAACCTGGTGCAAGCGTTCGCTGCCAAGCCTGGCTGCGAGCCTGTTCACGTCCTCGCGCGCACGGCCATCCATCCATAGAATCGCCGGGCGCAGCGGACGAAAACTCGCATCCAGAAAGGCGATGGTCTCTCTCTGATTGGCAATCGCGAGCGCCACGGGATGGAGCTCTGGCAGAGACTGCATGAGCAGACGGAGCGCCGTGCACGCCGCCGTCCACCACGCCTCCGGATCCTGCTCGAACATGTCTCCGCCGAGCACCTTGGTCTCGATGCCAGCGCGGCCCTCCGCGAGCACGACGCCACACGGATCGAACGCAACCGCTTTCACCGCGCTCGTGCTGCAATCGAGGCCTATCACCGCGTTCATCGACGTGATCCGCACCCCTCCAGCGCGAAAGCGGGCCAGATCGCGTCGGGCCGCGCCCTGCAACGGATCATTTCTGCCTCGAGCTCCGCCGCGCTGGCGCGAGCCAGGATGCCGGTTCGTACCAGAACGCCCTTGCAGCCCACCGCCGCCGCGCCCGCGATGTCATTTTCAATGCTGTCACCGACTGCGAAGATGCGTTGCCGCGGAATTCCCTCAAGCAGTTCCAGGGCAGCACCGTAAATGTCGGCGTAGGGTTTGCCATACCAGCGTACCGGCCCGCCGGCATCATGATAGGCCCCTGCGAGTTGCCCCGGGCCCGGATAGAGCGCTCCACCAACCATCATCACCCGATCAGGGTTGGTGCATACCGCTTGCAGACCGCGCTCGGCCGCGGGCCGCAGTCGCCACCACAATGCGTCATAGCCACAACGATCGGCTTCCGATCCGGCAATCATGACGAGGTCGGCGGCGGCGGGGTCTTCCGTTGCCTTGACGTCGAATCCCTCCAGGATGTCGAGCGAGCGACCGCGCGCGAACAGCAGAACCCGGCAACTTCGGCGGAGGGGCAGAGGCGGATCAGCGCGAAGTGCCCGCCAGCCGACTTCGCCTGAACAGAGCGAAGCGTCGTAGCAGTCGCGCGTGAATCCGAGCGCGGCGAGCCGCCGTTCGTTGGTGCTCGCGCGCCGCCCCGAGTTCGAGAGCAGGATCACGCGCTTGCCCGCCGCCCTGAGCGCCCTGAGTGCTTCGATCGCCTCCGGATAAGGCTCCTCTCCATCATGGATCGTTCCGAACTGGTCGATCAGAAAGGCGTCCGCCCGCTCCATCAGGCCCGAAAAATGCTCGATTGGGCGACAGCTCATACGGGCGATCCGAGAGCCGCGAGGCGGGCGACGCCGTACGCCGCTTCCGTCTCGGCTGCCCGCGCAACGGGAACGCCGAGAATGCGCGCCCGAAGCGCCACCCACACCTCATTGACGGCCCCACCCCCCACGCTCAGAACGCGGACAATGCGCGGCGCGCCCAGCTCCGTGAGCCGCCGATAGGCAAGCGCTTCGATCCGCGCCAGACCCTCCAGAAGGCCGTGCAGATAGAGCGCGTCATCCGTCGGGCGAGGCGTGAGCCGGGGTGCCAGCGCCGGATCGTTCAGCGGGAAACGCTCACCGATCCCGGGCAGCGGATAATAATCGAGCCCGGTATCCTTTGCCGGATCAATCCGCGCTGATAGCTCCGCGATCCGCGCCGGCGCAAAGAATTGCGCAAGCACCCCGGCACCGGCGTTCGAAGCCCCTCCCGGAAGAAACCGGCCGAGCAGCCGGTGGCTGTAGATGCCGTATCGCGACGAGAATACCGGCACCTCTGACAGCACCTTGACCGTCAACGTCGAGCCGAGTGCGCTCACGGCCTCACCCGTCTCGCGCGCACCCGTCGCGAGAAACGACGCGCATCCGTCGGTCGTTCCCGCAACGATCAGCGCATGCCTGCTGATCCCGAACCGTTCAGCTACGCGCCGGCAGACTGTCCCTACCGCCTGGCCGGGCTCTTCGACCCGTGGCAAAAGGCCTAGCGAGAGACCAACGTCCCCGATCCAGCCCGGCCACGCATTCGCGATCGGATCATAGCCCGACTTCAATGCGTTGTTCGCATCCGAAACGCCCAACGGCCCGCCCAGTCGAAACGCGACCCAGTCGGCTTCATGCAGCACATGACGAACGCCGGGAATCCTGTAAATCGCGAGCATGCGCGCTAACGGCGAAGTCCCCCCGTGCACCGCGCTCTCTGCGGGAGCGACGGCGCGAACCCGGGCCAGCGCTTCTGCATCCGCCTTATCGTTGTAGAGGGAAGCCGGTGCAACAGGCTCCCCTGATGCGCCGGTCGCAATGATTGTACCGGAGGTCCCATCCACCGCAATCGCAGCTATCCGCGCGGGTTCAACCCTGGCACAAAGCGCACCGAGCGCCAGCTCAACTGCGGCCCAGATGGCGGCCGCATCTCGCCTGAGCGCGACTCCAATGTCCGCCCGCCCTTCGCCCGCAATTCTGCCTGCACCGTCGATTGCGATCGCGCGCACCCCGGACGTCCCGACATCAAGACCGATGGCGAGATCGCGACCGGTCAACACGCCTCGCCCGGCGACCTAACCAGGTTCGAAGCGGTCGCTTCGTCGGTGATCAGGGCGGTCGGCAGTCCGGATTTCAGCACCGCGTCGATCGCAGCGTGTTTCTCCTCGCCTCCCGCGACAACCAGCACCTCCCGGCCTCGCATCGCATTGATATTCAGCGCAATCACCCGCTCGTGCAGCGCCGCGGCTACCAGACGGCCGTCGGCGCCGAAGAAGTGGCCAAATGCTTCGGCAACCGCACCAGCGCGCCGCGCTTCGGCAATTTCGCTCGGCAGAACCATCGTGCTCCGGCAGAGCGAAGAAGTCTCGGCCACTTCGCCGACCCCCATGATGTAAAGACCCGCTTCTTCCGCCAGCCGCAACGTCTCCGCAACGCCACGTTGCCGCAGCATCACCGCCCGGTCGGTCGGCGTCTCCGCGTAGAACGGCACCGGCATCACCCACGCCGAGGCGTTGGTTTTCTCGGCGAGCGCGTGCACGACATCGAACGGATTGTCGCCAACGCGGCGCGGCACGCCGCCGAGTACCGAAACCAGCGTGAGGTCCGTCCATTCGATCCGGGGCATGTGATCGACCATCGCCGCGAGCGTGCGGCCATGACCAACTCCAATCACGCGGTGCCGCCGCGTTTCGATCACGCGAACCAAATACGAGGCCGCTGCGCGCCCAAGGCTGCTGAATACCGCCTGGCTCGCAATCGCCGGCACGATCCGGCAGAACCGAAGCTCGCGGCGCCCCGAAAGTTCCCGTTCAAGCGCGGCGCAGCCCGCAAGATCGCCCTCGATCAGAATCCGCACCAGGCCGTCCCTCCGGGCACGCGCAATGAGCCGCTGCACCTTTGCCGGCGGGATCTGCAGGTCCGCGCTGATCTTCGCCTGCGTCAGCTGTGCTTCGTAATAAAGCCAGGCCACGCGGGTCGCGAGCTCAGGGCCATCAGAGCCAGAAAGGTTTCCGCGATTCGACGCCACGGCCAATCCCGGCTGATAATTTCTTCAAAGCCAGTGAAAATAATCATCAAGCCAGAGCCTGGTCAAGCGGGCGTGCATGCGCACGGTCGATTGCGATCTTCGAAGAAATGATGCGGTGCCATCCCGACCTCGGCCATGGCATCCGGCCCGTTCCCAACGGTCATGTCACCAGCCGCCTCTTGCAGCCTCCGACCGTCCATAAGTTGTCGATTGAGGGGCGTTTTTGTCCACACTGCCCATTACGGTGAGAATGACGGCCTGTTCGAAGGTCAATTTCATCAGGGAAGGCAATGCCGAGACGCCCCGGAGTCTCGCGCGGAGCTTAGAGCAATAGTGCTCATACGGGACGGGTGTCTTTGTGAACGATGCCGTCCTTCATGATCAGCAGGATATTCCTGCCTGGATTTGCGAGCAGACCAATATCTTCGAGAGGGTCGCCACCGATCAGCAGCAGATCAGCCAGGGCGTCATCTTCGACGATGCCCAGCTTTCCTGGGTAGGGATTGCGTGGGCCGGACAAGGCCAGCAGATCGGCGTTCGTGCTGGTCGCCATGATGAGGATCTCGGCCGCCGTGTACCAGCGTGCCAGATGAGTCAGCATCACGCCCTGGCGCGCCGCCAGCGTAGCGGAGAACAAGAGATCGGAGCCGAACGCTGTCTTGATCTTGTACTTCTTCGCAAGTGTGTAGACCCTGTCGGTGCCGGCGAACACCTCCAACATTTTGGCCCGGCTTTCGCCCGTCAGGGGAATCGAGTCGTCGGCATTCAGGAATGGCTGAGTGCTCAGCCATATACCCTTATCCGCCATCACTCTGGCGGTTGCTTCGTCCATCAGATGCCCGTGCTCGATGCAGGCGACGCCCGACGCAATCGCGCGCTGGATGGCAGGGGGCGTATAGGCATGGACCGCAACATAGGTGTTCCAGTCCCGCGCGGCCTGCACCCCGGCGCGGAGTTCTCGCTCGGTCAGCGTGATGGCATCCAGCGGACTGCGGGGGGTGGACACGCCCCCACTCCCCATCAGCTTGATCTGCGACGCGCCCTGCAAAAGCTGCTCGCGCACGCGCAGCATGACCTGATCGGGACCGTCGACAATAGCACTCCCGCCGCTCTGCTCGAGATGGCTCATCACACCGGTGCGCGGCACTTCATAGAGCGGACGCAGGTCTCCGTGCCCGCCGCTGGATGTGATCATCGCGCCGGACGGATAAATGCGCGGCCCCGGCACGACGCGCTGATCGATGGCCTGCTGCAGCGCGAAGGCCGGGCCGCCAAGGTCCCGAACTGTCGTGAAGCCGCGCATCAACGTGCGCTCGGCCTCGGCGACCGCGGTCACGTAGACATAGCCGAAGTCGGCGCTCATCAAGGCTGGCAACGGCACCGCCGCAAACAGCGAATGCCAATGCACGTCGATCAGCCCGGGCATCAGCACGCGGCCGCCGCAATCGATCACCCGAGCCTCGCCCGGCGGCGAAGGATTGCCCGCCGCCACGGACTTGATTCGGTTGCCCTCCACCAGCACGCGCAGCCCATCACGCAGCGAGGCGGACCTGCCATCGAATAGCCGGAGATTGGTGAATACGACGGAGTGCGGCAACTGGGCTGGCGCTGGTTGCGCATCGCCCTGCCTGGCGACGCTGAGCAGGCCGACCGAGGCCGCCACGCCAGCGATGAACCCTCGCCGTGACAGGTCGGCGCCCATGCGCCCAATTAGCGACAGGAGTTCGGGGCGATGGCAAAGGCAGCCGGTCTGGCCGGCTGCGTGGTCCGGACTGGCCGAAGTACAGGTGAACATGACCCACCTCCAGTGCGTTCCTCGCTGATCTCACGCAATGCGCGGGCCCGCCTCAGAGCCGCGCTGACCCGGCAACCCACCCTCTTTAATCCGAAGCTGCTTTCTCCGGAAGATCCAAACGGCTGATTCCGCGTAGTGATGCGGATTGGGAGCGGTGCCCTACTGCCTAAAGCAATATCACCCTGACTGGAATCGCCAGATGCCAGTCAGGGTGATGAAATTGCTCGAGAAAACAAACACAGAGCGTGTTCTGTCAGCCTGAACTCGCTCTGTGCGCGTGCTGAGAAGGTGACCCAGTCGGAGAGAAGCGCGCATGATCGGACATGCGGCCCGCACCCGCACCCGCACCGTCATCGTCGGTGCCGGCCATTCCGGAGGGCGCGCCGCGGAAGCGTTGCGCGCCGCCGATCCGGCGCGGGAGATCATCCTGATCGGCCGCGAGAGCGATCCCCCTTATGAACGCCCGCCGCTCTCCAAGGCGGTACTCGCCGGCACCGCGGGGCCGCGCGATTCCTACCTGCATCCCGCCGCTTGGTACGCCGAACACGATATTGAGCTCCGCCTCGCGACCCAGGTGACCGCGATCGATCGTGCGTCCCAGGAAGTCGTTCTCGAGAAGGGCCCGCGCATCCCGTATGACACGCTGTTGCTTGCCACCGGCGCCCGGCCGCGTGCGCTATCCGTGCCCGGCGCCGCACAAGCGGGCGTGCTCTATCTCCGTGAGATTCCCGAGGCCGAAGCGCTCCGCGCTCGGCTCGGCCCGGAACGCACGCTCGTGGTGATCGGTGCGGGTTTCATCGGGCTCGAGGTCGCCGGGGCGGCGCGCACGCTCGGAGCCACGGTGCACGTGGTTGAACTCGCGCCCCAGCCGCTCGGCCGCGTTGTCGATCCCGCAATCGGTCGCTGGGTCGGCCGGCTGCACGCAAGAAACGGCGTCACACTGCACCTCGGCCGCACGGTGCAGGCAATCGAGCCCACGGGCCAGCGGCACCTTGTGCAACTCGCCGACGGCACGAAGATCGCAGCCGATGCGATCGTCGCGGGCATCGGTGTGCTCCCCAACACGGAGCTTGCCGAGCGGACAGGTCTCGCGGTGCGCGACGGCATTCTGACCGACGAGCGCGGCTGCACCGCCGATCCCGCGCTCCGCGCGGCCGGCGACTGCACGCGGCATTTCAACCCGCTGCTCGGCCGCCACATCCGGCTCGAATGCTGGCAGAACGCGCAGAACCAGGCGATCGCAGTAGCGCGTTGCCTCGCCGGCCTCGACCACCCCTACGCCGAAATCCCATGGTTCTGGTCGGACCAGTACGACATGAACCTGCAATCCCTCGGTCTTGCCGAGCCCGGATCGCCACTCGTCTGGCGCGGTGACCCAGACGCGAACGGCTTCATTGCATTCACCCTGAAGGACGGGCGGATTGCCGCGGCAACCGGCGTGAACCGCGCCAAGGAGATGGCCGCAGTGCGGCGCATCATGCAGCGCAACGCCCCGGTCGACGCCGCAACGCTCGCCGACCCGGCAACCCGGCTGACGGCTCTCGCAAAAGGCTGAGCCGGCCTTCAAGATACCGGCGCTGCGAGAGGCACGAGCGCGTCGAACAGCTCGGGTATGAACTCTGCAACCGTCGGATGGATGTGCATGGCGCGCTCCAACACCGCGTACGGCGCTTTCGCGTACTTCACGTCGAGCACGCAGTGGATCACTTCATCGCCGCTCGACCCGAGAAACGACGCAACCAGGATTACCTTTGTCTCGGCGTCGACGAGTACTTTCATGAATCCCTCGGTCTCGCCTTTCTCGAATGCGCGGGACAGATCCTCCATGGCGATCGCGCCGATGAAGGGCAGGGCGCCCGCCTTTTCGCACGTCCGCCTCGGTCATGCCGGCCCGGTCCAGCGGCGGATCGGCATAAAGCGCGTAGGCCGGAATGCGATCGCTCACCCGCCTGTGCTCTCCATCGAGCAGGTTGGCGGCGACAATCTCGAAATCGTTCCAGGCGGTGTGGGTGAAGGCGCCACGGCCATTGCAGTCTCCAAGCGCCCAGATGCCAGGTACGTTGGTCTCGAGCTCGTCATCGACGACGATATATCCGCGCGCATCTCGCTTCACGCCGGCGCACTCCAGGCTGAGATCATCCGTGTTGGGCCGCCGCCCCGTCGCGACCAGGAGGTGCGAGCCGCTGATCTCCGCAGCCCCCCGCAATCGATCGTGAGGATGATATCATCTCCCTGCTTGCGGACATGGAGACATTTCGCATTCAGGCGAACCGTGACATCTTCCTTCGCCGGAAATCCGGCGATAGTTTCTGAGGCGTCCTCGTCTTCGCGTGGCACCAGGCGCGGCCCGATCTCGATGATCGTCACGCTGCTCCCGAAGCGGCGCTAAATCTGACCGGACTCCAGGCCGACATAGCTGCCGCCCAGCACGAGCAGATGCTGCGGCAGAAAGTCGATATCCATCATCGAGCTGTTAGTCAGGTAATCGATCCGATCGAGGCCCGGGATCTCCGGCACCGCCGCGCGCGCTCCGACACTGATGAAGAACCGGGGCGCGCTCAGAATCTCCTGGCCGACTTGCACCTCGCCTGCCGAGGCGAACCGCGCATGGCCTTCATAAACCCGGCAATTCTTGAGATTCTTGAGGGACCGCTCGACGCCGCGATTGGAACGGCCCGCAACATCGTCCTTGCGCGCTTTGACGCGCTGCATGTCGACCGTGACGTCGACCGTGCTGAATCCGTACTCCGCACCGCGGCGCGCGAGGTGCATGGCATAGGCGCTCGCGATCAGCGTTTTCGTGGGCGTGCAGCCGGTGTTGACGCGGGTCCCGCCGAAGCGGCCGCGCTCGACATGGCGACCTGCATGCGCGCGCGGGCCAGCCGTCGCGCCAGCGGCGGTCTCGACATCCGCCGGGAACCGTGATTCGCTGCATCGTCTGTCGGGTCCCGGACCTCCAGATTGCCTTTCTGAGCAAGAACGCTCGCGCCTGACGGACCCGAACCGGATTGGCCGACAAATCTATGGCCGGAGGAAGGGGAACACACATGCCCGCGAACGACGAGAAGGATACCGAGGCGGATTTTCGCTCCGCACTGCGAAGAGCCGGACTGGTCGTGAGCCCGGAGCGCTACGCGGTGATGCTCGCCGCGTACCGAGACTTTCAGGCGTTGCTCGCGATCCTCGATCTGCCGCCGCCTTCGACGGACGAACCGGCCGCGGTGTTCAGGCTTCCTGAGCCGGCGCCGCGATGAGCCTGCCAGAACCGCTCCCCTCGATCGCCGAAGCGAGCCGGCTGATCGAAGCTGGCCGCCTTTCGCCAATCGCGCTCGTCGATGCGGCGCTCGCGCGCGCGGCGGGGCTCAACGATACACTCAATGCTTTCATCCGCATCCTGCCGGAGCGGGCGCGCCGCGCCGCAGCGGATGCCGAATGCGAAATCCGCGCCGGTCGGCTGCGCGGCCCGCTGCACGGCATCCCCTATGGGCTCAAGGATATCTACGATGTCGCCGGCGTTGCGACGACCGCCCATTCCAGGCTGCTCCTCAACAACATCGCGGAACGCGACGCGGCAGCAACCGCGCGGCTGGAAGCCGCCGGCATGGTATTGATCGGCAAATTGGCGACGCACGAATTCGCAACCGGCGGCCCGGCCTGGGATCTCCCCTGGCCGCCAGCCCGGAACCCGTGGAACACCGCGCACTTCACCGGCGGGTCGAGCTCGGGTTCGGGCGCCGCCGTAGCCGCCGGCATCCTGCCGCTCGCGCTCGGCACCGATACCGGCGGCTCGATCCGGATGCCAGCCGCCTGGTGCGGCTCAGTCGGCCTGAAGCCGACCTACGGGCGCATCAGCCGCCGCGGCGTCGTGCCGCTCAGCTTCAGCCTTGATACCTGCGGGCCGCTCACCCGGACCGTCGAAGATTGCGCGCTCGTGCTGCAGGCACTCGCCGGATACGATCCTCTCGATCCCGCTTCGAGTCCCGCCGCGGTCCCCAACTATTCGGCGGAGCTCCGCGCCGGCGTTGCCGGCCTTTCGATCGGTTACGCGACAGCGTTCAACCAGGAGACCGGGGTCGGGCCGGAGGAACGCTCCGCGTTGGACGCCGCCGCCGCGCGTTTCAGCGAACTCGGCGCCCGGGTTGCGGAGGTGGTTCTGCCGCCGGTCGATCACTTCCACGCCTCGGGGCGCGCGATCCTGAACGCCGAAAGCTTCGTGCTGCACCGGCAGAATCTGGTCGAGCGCCCCGGCGATTACGCGCGTGTCACACGCGAACGCCTGATGCTCGGCGCATTCGTATCCGGCGCGCAATATGTCCAGGCGCAGCGGCTGCGCCGGTTGCTGAGCAACAACATTGACGCGCTCCTCGCTCGCTGCGACGCGCTCCTCGTGGCACCGGTTCCCGGGCCGGCGCTGCGGCTCGATCAAGTTGACACGTCGCCGTGGCGGAAAGAGCAGCCGCTCACCACCGTCTTCAACGTGACCGGCCACCCCGCGCTCTGTCAGCCATGCGGCTTCTCCGCAACCGGCCTGCCCCTCGCGCTGCAACTGGTGGCCGCGCCCTTCGCCGAAACAACTTTGCTCCGCGTCGCGCACGCTTACGAACAGGCAACAGAGTGGCATCTCAAGCGGCCGCCGGAGATTCCGTACGCATGATAGCCCGCGAGTGACGCCATGGCAGACGAGATCACCTCCCTTCCTTTGACATTCCGCGCGATCGACATCCCGCGCCCGGGCGGCGCCGAGGTGCTGACCGCGGTCGAACGCCGGATGCCGGTTCCCGGGATCGGCGAGGTCCTGATCAAGGTTGCCGCGGCGGGAGTGAATCGCGCCGACCTCGAGCAGCGCGCGGGGGACTATCCGATGCCGCCCGGCGCGCCAACCGTCCCCGGTCTTGAGATTGCCGGGACGATCGTAGGCCACGGCCCGGGCGTCTCACGCTTCCGCCCCGGTGACCAGGTCTGTGCGCTGGTGATCGGCGGCGGCTACGCCGAATACTGCCTCGCACCAGCGCTGCAGTGTCTTCCCATCCCTCCATCACTCAGCGTCGTCGAGGCGGCCGGCCTGCCGGAGGCGCTCTTCACCGTCTGGACAGCGATCATCGAGCAGGGACGATTGCTTCCAGGCGAGACCCTCCTCGTCCACGGCGGAGCCAGCGGCGTGGGTACCACGGCCATCCAGGTGGCGCGCACGTTGGGCGCCCGGGTTTACGCAACCGCCGGAACCGTTGCGAAATGCGCGGCGTGCAAGGGTCTCGGCGCCGCCTTGGTCGTGAATTACCGGACCGACGATTTCGTCCCGCTGCTCCTCGAGATGACGGAAGGCCGCGGCATCGACGTCATATTGGACATGGTGGGCGCGCCCTATCTCCGGAAGAACCTCGCGCTGCTTGCGACGGGCGGCCGCCTGGTCGAGATCGCCTGCCATCAGGGTAAAGTGGGAGACTTCAATATCCAGGAGCTGATGCTCCGCCGCGCCGCCATTACCGGCTGCACGCTCCGCCACCGAAGCATCGCCGAGAAAGGCAGGATCGCGCATCTGCTCGAGAGCCGCATCTGGCCGCTGCTCGCAGAGGGCCGCATACGCCCCGTGGCGAGCCGCACCTTTCCCCTCGATCAGGCTGCCGCCGCGCACCGGCACCTCGAAGGCGACAGCAATATCGGCAAGGTCATTCTCACCGTTTGAAGAGCGCAGCACTCCGCGCGCCGGCTTGCCCAGCCCGCGGCCTCGGCGTTACGCTGCGATCAACCGAGGAGAACGAACATGGGATGGAAACCGAAACCCTGGTGGGCAGCCCTCGCATACGCCACGTGTTGTCTCTTGCTCGGCGCAGCACCCGACGCCCTGGCCGCAAGCCCGCCTTCCGAGATCACAATCGGCACCCTTTATGCGAGTGAAGGGCCGTTCGCATACTCTTCAGAGTCGGAGTTCTCGGGGCTCAAATTCTGGGTCGCTCAGCAAAACCAGGCAGGCGGCGCCGAGGTCAAGGCGTTCGGCAGAAAAATCCCGATCAAGATCATCGCCTATGACGATCTGAGTTCTACGACAACCGCGACAAACCTTTATAACGAGCTGATCACTCAGGACAAAGTCAACATCCTGGTCGCCGATAACGGTTCGGTGCTGACTTCCGTCGCCGTCCCGCTGGCCGAAGAACAGAAATACCTGCTGTTCGACGTCGCAGGCACATCAAGCTTCTTCTTCACCAAGGACAATCCGTACATCGTGCTGACCAGCATGCGCACGTCCGGCGTCTGGCCAAAGGCCCTCGCCGGCTTCCTGATCACGCGCAAGATCAATCGTATAGCGGTGCTCTACGATTCGAACGATTTCGCCGGCTCTCAGGCGGTGACGATCAGGGCGCTCTTGACCGCCGCCGGCGATGCACCCGTCTATTATCGCGCCGTGCCGACAGATACCACCAACTACACGGTGCTGCTGCGCACGATTGCGGCCAGCCACCCGAACGCCGTGCTCGAGTTTGGTTATCCCAACAATGATATCGCATTCCTGAACGCCCTGGCGCAAAGCGGGCTGCACTTCAAGATGGTCTATACGGTCTATCCCGGGCAGCAGCTTGCCCTGTTCCTGAAAAACGTCAGCCCGAAGACCCTGGCCTATACTTTCAGCACCGTAACGCCGCCGATCCTGCGTCAGAACGACGTCAATGACGGCCCCGGAATCGCTGCCTTCGAGAAAGCGTACGAAGCTGCCACCGGCAAGAAAGTGAACTTCCAGGTCATCGCGGGCTACACCGCGGGGCTCGTGATCGGCAAGACCCTGGCGACCGCGGCCAGCCTTGATCAGATGGCCTTGCGGAAGGCGGTGGCGAGCTTCTCGGGCAAGCTCGTGACACTCGATGGCCGCTTCGACGTCGCCGCGAATGGCGCGCAGATCGGCGAAACGATCCCGCTTGGCCAGTTCCTCGGTGCGCCGAGCGCTCGGGCAAGCAAGCTTGAGGTTGTCTATCCAAAGGCACTGGCGACCGGCAAAGCGGAGTACCCGGCACCGCGAGAGCAGTGAGCGTTTCCGACTCTCGCCAGACCGCCCCGCTTGCGTCGGGAGCCGCGTGGAGGCACTCTGTGACGCATGAAATCGCCCGCTTGGCCGCGTCGTCGTCCGTGCGGGCAGCACTTGCGCGCAGCCCCGCGCGATCGCTGCGGGCTATCGCGCACTCCGGCAAGCATGTGCCACGAGCATGCAGCACTGAGCGCAAAGGGTAGGGCGCGATCGATGAACAATCTGGTCTACGTCATCAATCCCAACTCCAACGCAACCGTCACGGCTGCCATCGATGTAGCCTGCGCCCCATTGCGCTCTCAGAATGGGCCGCCGATCACCTGCCTCACGCTGGCTGACGGGCCTCCGGCAATCGAGTCCCAGCGCGACGCCGATGGCGTCGTCACGCCCCTGCTCAGGCAGGCGGCGCTTCTCGAAGAGAACGCCGCGGCCTTCGTCATCGCCTGTTTTTCCGACCCCGGTCTCTATTCGCTCCGCGAGCAGAGCCGCCACCCGGTCTTGGGGATCTCCGAATGCGCGGCCTTGACCGCGCTGACCATGGGCCGGCTCTTCGGTGTCATCTCCATTTTGCCGGCATCGGTGGCGCGCCATCTCCGCTATTTCGGTGCTATGGGTGTGCTCGATCGCCTTGCGGCCGATCTTCCGGTCGGCCTTGGCGTCGCCGAGCTCGCGGACGAAGCGCGCACCTTCTCCCGCATGGTCAGCGTCGGCGAGAGGCTGCGCGACGCGCACCACGCCGATGTGCTCGTCATGGGCTGCGCCGGGATGGCCCGCTATCGCGCGCCCCTTGAGCAATCGCTCGCCATTCCCGTCGTCGAGCCGACGCAAGCCGCGGTGGTCATGGCACTCGGCCGGGTCCGGCTCGGCTGGGGCCAACGGAGCTCTGCGGCACCGGGAGCGGACAGCGGCTCTTCCCCCCTGGAACTGCGCCGAGCCTGAGTGGGCGGCACGCCGCGGCAGCGAAGGAACCTCGCGCATGTCTGACTTCGATCTCGTGGTGCGCGGCGGCACCATCGTTACCGGCACCGATATGATGCGCGCCGACGTCGGTCTCAGCGGCGGCCGAATCGCCGCGATCGCCGACCGCCTGGATGGCACCGCCACATTGGACGCCGCGGGCCTCCTCGTGCTGCCGGGCGGCGTCGATTCGCACTGCCATATCGAGCAGCTCCGCGCAAGTGGCAGTGTCGATGAGGAAACCTGGGAGAGCGGCAGCCGTTCGTGCCTCGCCGGGGGAACCACCACCGTCATTGCGTTTTCCAATCAGTTCAAGGGCAGCGGCATCCTCGAGCTCTTGGCCGAATACCGCCTTCGCGCAAAAAAGTCCGTCGTTGACTACAGCTTCCATCAGATCATCACCGACCCGACCGACCAGGTCGTCTGGAAGGAAATCCCTGCGGTCGTGAACGAAGGCATCCGCAGCCTGAAGGTGTTTCTGACGTACGAGCCGACGCATCTCGACGACCGGGAGTTCCTTCGTGTGCTGGCCGCGGCGCGGCGTAACGGCGCGCTCGTCACGGTGCATTGTGAAAACCACGCGGCGATCGGCTGGCGCACCGAGGCGCTGCTCGCCGACGGCAGGACCGCCCCGAAATACCACGCGTGGTCGCGGCCCCCGGTCGTCGAACGCGAGGCCGCAGGGCGGGCAATCGCGCTCGCTGAGCTCGTCGATCAGCCGATCGAGATCTTTCACGTCACTTGCGCGGAGGTCGCCGAGGAAATTGCCTGCGCGCAGGCGCGCGGCCTCAAGGTCTGGGGCGAAACCTGCACGCAATATTTCCTGATCGGCTCTGCTGACATGGATCGCCCCGGTTTCGAGGGGGCGAAATTCGTCTGCAGCCCGCCGCCGCGCGACACAACGGAACACGAGCGCATGTGGGACATGATTCGCCGCGGCGTGATCGACGTCGTGAGTTCGGATCACGCCGGCCGCAGCTATGGCGGGCCGAACGGTAAGCAGGCGCTCGCCGCCAAGGGCAATTTTCGCAATATCCCGAACGGCGTTCCGGGCCTGGCCGCGCGGATGCCGCTCATCTTCAGCGAAGGCGTGAGCAAGGGCCGCATGGATGTGAACAAGTTCGTCCGGCTTACCGCAACCACACCGGCCAAGCGGTTCGGCCTCTATCCGCGCAAGGGCAGCATCGCCATTGGCGCGGACGCCGATCTCGCGCTTTGGGATCCGACCCGGCGCGTCACGCTGGCTCACGCTCAGATGCAGCAGGCGATCGATTACACACCCTATGAAGGAATGGAGGTTGTCGGCTGGCCGGTCGCCGTCGTGCGGCGCGGGGAGGTCGTGATGCGTGACGGAATCGTGCAGGCAGAGCCGGGGAGCGGCGTATTCCTGCCCCGCGCACCCTATGCGGCGGCGACCCCACGCGGCGTGATCCCCGATGGCTTTGACGCCTCGCGCTTCGCGTGACATGCCGCGCACGATCCGCGTCGCCGCAGCGCAGATGGGGCCGACTGAGCGCGCCGATCCACGCGCGCGGACGCTGGAGCGGATGCTCGCGCTGCTCGAAAGCGCGGCCGATCAGGGCGCGCGCCTTGTCGTGTTCCCGGAGCTCGCATTCACGACCTTCTTCCCGCGCTGGATACTCGATCCCGCCGAGCTTGACGGCTATTTCGAGCACGCCATGCCCAATCCGTCGGCAGCACCTCTGTTCGATCACGCCCGCGCCCGCGGCGTCGGCTTCTACGTCGGCTACGCCGAGCAAACACCCGAGGGAAAGCGGTTCAATGCTGCGATTCTCGTCGACCCCGCGGGGGCGGTTCTCGGGCGCTACCGTAAGGTGCATCTTCCCGGAACGGTCGAGCCGCGCTCCG
Source organism: Acetobacteraceae bacterium (assembly GCA_050730175.1). Classification (GTDB taxonomy): domain Bacteria; phylum Pseudomonadota; class Alphaproteobacteria; order Acetobacterales; family Acetobacteraceae; genus JAKAWQ01. Next base: position 24,103 of record JBOHMN010000408.1, read on the forward strand.
GCGCGCGCTTCCAGCAGCTCGAAAAGCGCTATTTCCAGTATGGCGATCTCGGCTTCCCGGCGTTCCGCGCCGGAGCAGAATGGCAGGGCGCGATCATCGGCATGCTGATCTGCAACGACCGCCGCTGGCCCGAAGCGTGGCGTGTGCTCGGGCTGCAGGGCACGGAACTCGTCTGCGTCGGCTACAATTCGGCCGCCTACGATCCTTATGGCGGCACGTCCGAGGACGCTGCATTGCGCACCTTCCATTCGAAACTGGTTGCGCAAGCCAACGCCTATATGAACGCAACCTTTGCCGTCGCGGTCGCCAAGGCCGGCGTGGAGGACGGCGCCGGATTGATCGGCGGATCCTGCATCGTCGGCCCGAACGGACGCCTCATCGCCGAGGCCGCAACACTCGGGGACGAGCTGCTGGTCGCGGACCTTGACCTCGATCTCTGCCGCCAGGGCAAGGAGAAAATGTTCAATTTCGCCCTGCACCGCCGGCCGGAGCACTACACGCCGATCACGGCCCGCGCCGGCGTCGTCGAGCCTCCAACCACGCCCGGCACCGAGAAGAGAGCCCGATAAGGGAAGAGCAGGCAGCCCACGCCCTCGCGAGAGCGGGAACGAAGCTGATCGACCGGCGACTAGTTCATCGATCCCGTGAAAGTGCTCATAGCACTACGATTCCCCTCTCCCTCCGGGAGAGGGGCAGGGGTGAGGGTGGGACTGGAGGCCCGACGCCCACAACATATGAGTCGTTTCATGGAAACGCTCTACTAGCCGCTGTCGAGGTCAAACCTTGCTGCAGCGGCTGAACCTCGCTATACGCCGCAACGGCGACTCGGGGTGCCCTCCAGGGGGCTGAGATAACACCCGTTGAACCTGATCCAGCCCGTACTGGCGAAGGGATGTCCGCAGTGTCACGCCGCCTTCCAGATTCCTGCCGACATGCCTTGGCTCGATTTTCGAAAGGCATGCGATGAGCGCAGCGATCCAATCGCTCCCTATCAAGGAACAAATCGTTCTCGTCACTGGTGGAGCGCGTGGCGTAGGCGCGAGCCTTGTACGTGCTTTCCTCAGAGAGGGAGCTCGCGTAGTCATCGACTACTGTTCGAGCAGGATCGGAGCACAAGAATTATCTGCCCGGGCCCCGGAACGAACTATCGCGCTACAAGCCGATGTACGCGACGCTGCCGCCGTACGCACGATGGTAGCGCAGGCTAAGCAGCACTTCGGCTCCCCAGTCACCACCGTCATTAATAACGCGCTATTCCGGTTTTCTTTCAACGGCGATAAGCGTCATTCGGTCGAGAGCTTGGGATGGGAACACTTGAACCAGCAATTCGAGGGAACGATAGAGGGTGCCCTGAATACGGTGCAGGCTACCCTGGACGACATGAAGCGGCAAGGTTTCGGGCGTATAATCAACGTTGGAACCAATCTTTTTCAGAATCCCGTCGTGCCGTATCACGACTACACGGCAGCTAAAGCCGCTCTTCTCGCGATAACGCGCACATTTGCTCAGGATCTTGGGCCGCACGGCATTACCGTCAACATGATCTCAGGCGGGTTGCTTCGTACTACGGATGCCTCGGCGGCTACTCCCGACGCGGTATTCGATCTGATCGCGACGAGTACCCCCTTGCGCCGCGTGATAACTCCCGAGGAGTTCGCTGACAGTGCCTTGTTTTTCGCCTCTCCGTGGGCCCGCGCCGTGACGGGCCAGAATCTCGTCGTGGATGGCGGGCTGGTCAAGAATTAGCGCGACTGCAGCACTTCCGCCCGATCAAGAGCAGCGCAAGTACCCGGCATCGTACGTGAGTTGGGTCAAAGGAGCCGTCATTGCGAGCGAAGCCTCAGCCGCGAGGAGCGTAGCGACGTGGCGGGAAGCAATCCACGACTTGTTGAATCGCACGGATTGCCACGGCCGTTGCACGGCCTTGTGATGATGCCGCAGTGTGTGTCACCCGTGTGCGATTCCACCGTACAAGTGAGATGGACCCGATGACAAGGACCGCCCGGGCAGTAGAGTGCCGCTGCGGCATGCGGCGCGCGATCGATGGCAGCGCTGGCATCACCACCGCATTCAACGAGCCTCTCTCCCGAATCGCGCCGCGTGCGGTCTTTGCCGATGCCGCTGCCGGCGCGACGCTGCTGACCTCCGGCCGCCGCCCCCGCGGGCTGGGTGGCGCTATCCGGACGACATTCAGGGGATAGGAAAATGACCGTACAGGAGAAAGCGGAGAAATTCCGGGCACTGCACCAGGCGGGCTGCTTCGTCATCGCCAATGCCTGGGATGCGGGGAGCGCACGCATTCTCGCGGGCCTCGGCTTCGCCGCGCTCGCCACGACCTCGGCGGGTCTTGCCTTCACGCTCGGCCGTCGTGACGGCGAACGGGCGATCTCGCGCTCCGAGGCCATCGCCAATGCGCGCGACATCATCGCCGTAACGTCACTGCCTGTCTCGGCCGATCTCGAGGACGGCTACGGTCCATCTCCCGAGGATTGCGCGACAACCGTCCGCGCCGCCGCCGAGGCCGGCCTCTCCGGCTGCACGATCGAGGACACCACCGCCAATGCCACGCAACCGATCCATGACTTCGATGCCGCCGTCACACGCATTGCGGCCGCGGTCCGTGCTGCGCGCGCCCTTCCGACCCCCTTCATTCTGACCGCGCGCGCCGAAAATTTTCTTCATGGTCGCCCCGACCTCGACGACACTATCCGCCGCCTGGTGGCTTTCGCCGAAGCCGGAGCCGATTGCCTCTATGCGCCGGGCCTGTCGGACATGAACGCAATCAAAGCTGTCGTCGCCGCGGTCGCGCCCAAGCCGGTGAACGTGCTGAGCGGCCCGCGCACCGGCCTCGTCCCGCTCGCGACCCTCGCCGCTGCCGGCGTGCGCCGGGTCAGCATCGGGGGCTCGCTCGCCCGCGCCGCTTACGGGGGGGTGTTGGAGCGGGGCAAAGCGCTCGCCGCCGGCGATCTGCCCGCCGGCCTCCAGGCCATCTCCTCACACGCCCAGATCCAAGGGCTGATGCTCCAAGGGCTGATGCCCGGTTGCTGACGCGTTCTCCCGCCCGTTCTGTGGCGCGTCCCCACGGCGCGCACACCAGACCGCGTTCAGGCGGGCTGAACACGCTCCATGTTTGTTTTCTCGAGCGATTTCAGCACCCCGACTGGCATCTCGCGATTCCAGTCAGGGTGCCATTGCTCTAATACCAGGCATCGTACGTAAGCATCGTGTGTAAGTGACCGAAAGGAGCCGTCATTGCGAGCGAAGCGAAGCAATCCACGACCAGTTGAACCGCGCGGATCCCGGCGACCCCTGCGTGGCCGTACGATGCCGCGACACTGTGGGTCACCTACGTGCGATTTCAGGTACTAGGCTTCCTTGCGCAGTGTTTCACCAGTTCCTGAGCGACTGGCGCACGATATCGCGAAGCACGGCCGCATCCACCCGCTTCGGCGCACCGGCGAGCAGCCGCTCTTGTTTCAGCGCCCCTTCGACGATCGCGGGAATATCCGCCTCAGTATAGCCGAGCGCGGCAATGCCCGACGGCGCGCCGACCGCTTTCATCAGCGCGGTCAGCGCCTCAGGCAGCGACTCGCGATCAGGAGCAGCGATTGCATGACCGCGCAGCAGTTCGGCGGCGCGGACGTGCTTTTCCGGCGCCGCGTCGTACGTGTAGCGGAAGGCGGCGGGCGAGGTGACGATGACCGAAAATCCGTGTGGCACGAACGCGTGGTCGGGCGGGTAGTCCGGCGCATGATAGACGTGCTTCAACCCCGCGATCGGGTAGGAGCACGCATGGGGAATGTGCACGCCGGCTGTTCCGAAGCCGATACCCGCCATCGTCGCGCCCAGCATCATCATGCCGCGCGCCTCGCCATCGCTGCCATCGGCGACCGCCCGGGCCAGATACCGGCCGCCGAATTCGATTGCCTGCAGCGACCAGATATCGGCAACCGGGTTCGCTCCCTGATACGGCGGGCGGTCGTCCGGCGTCGCCGCCTTTGGCCGCTCGGTCAGCGGCTTCGATGTGTAGCTCTCAACCGCGTGGCAGATGACATCGAGCCCGGCCGAGGCAGTCACCCCGCGCGGCGTGGTGCGCACGAGCGATGGATCGACAATGGCCAGCGTTGGCCGCATCGCGCGATGCGAGATGCCGGTCTTCACCTTGAGTTCCGGGATATCGAGCACCGCGACGGTGGTCGCCTCCGAACCCGTGCCCCCGGTCGTCGGCATCGCGACCAGCGGGCTGAGCTTCGTTGCCGGCTTGCGTCCGCGGCCGATCGGCGGGTTCACATAGTCGATGATGGCGCCGCCCTGGGTACTGATCAAATTGGCGGCTTTCGCCGTGTCGATCGTCGAACCGCCACCGAGAGCAACGAAGCCGTCGCTCGGGTGCTCGGCAGCGAATGCGGCAGCGCGCGTGAAACTGTCGATCGTCGGCTCGATGCTGATCGCTTCGAACCGGTCATAGCCGATGCCGGCTCCGCCGAGAATCGCCTCGACCCGCTCGATTACACCAAATTGGTGGAGCGCCGGATCGGCGACCAGGGTCACTCGTTTCAGCCCGAGGCGCGCGAGTTCCCAGCCGAGTTCTTCGGCCGCGGCGACTCCGAATTTCAGCCGGTTGGCTTCGAGCGTGAGGACGGTTTCCATGCTATGCGCCGCCGTGACACCCATCCGCCTGCCCCCCTCGTCGCGTCAGTCGTTCCGCCTTCTGCGCACGCGCGCACCAAGGCCGATACAGGAGTGCCATCCTCCCTCGGAGGTTATACGCCTTCCCCAAGCGCCTTCCTTCCGTAGATGACGTCGATATCGACGTTGTCTCCCTTGGGAATGATGAATTTTCCCCAAACCCCCTTCAGGCGCAGATGATGTTCCAGCGCGAACTCGTCGACCGCCTTCGTTACACCGTCCCAGGACAGATAATCATCGCCGATCAATAGCCCGTCTCGTTCCAGCAGCCCGTAGTACGCATTGAGATCCCGCTTGACCGGCTCGTATTCATGCGCGGCATCGAGATAGACGATATCGAATCGGACCCCTAATCCAGCAAAGACATGCGCCGCATTTTCAGACGTCATGGGGAATGGTGTGATGACATCTTCCACGTGGTTTCGCACGACGTTCGCCAGGAATGTGTAGTACAAATGAGGCATTCCGTTCACGACGCGAAGCGACTCTTGCCGGCTCGGCCCTTGCTCCAGCCAATGCTCCGGCGAGCCTAGCCAGGTATCGACGCACACAATCTCGCTCGAGAGTCCCAGGGACTTGACGGCGCGCGCCATATTGATCGCGGAACGCCCCTTCCAGGACCCGACTTCGCAGATTCTCCGTGGCCGCAAAACCTCGATCGCCTGCATCAGCACGGGGGCATCCGAGCCCCAGCCCTGCATGTCGTCAGGGTGCGGAAGTGGGTCAAACCCGTCATAGGGTGATTTCTCGAACAGAACGTCGCATATTCGGGTCAAGGGCGCTCCGGGAGGAGATTTCCGCTTGGCCCCACCCGACAGAGAAAGGGCGGCGTTATCTTGATCGCGGATCACACCCAGTCTGCGGCCCAACTGGTCCCAGAGGTACCCGCGGTAGCCAGGGAGTCTCCTGAAATCGCTGAGAACGCGAAGGGGCTTGCTTCCTATCATGTTTGCATCACCCCCAAAGTGGGCTCACCCGAGCCCGCTCCGCGGGCTCGGGCCGACTCGCCTTCGTCGGATGGCGTCGCCTTTTCTCCCCGTACCATAAAGATTAAGCTCTGCCGGTTCAGATAATTTATCTGTGCGAATACCTCGGATGGATGCGGGGCGGAAGCGGTGCCTCGGTAGGTAAGGATGGCACGCGCGCTCCTCCGGCAGGTCAAGACCGATTAGAAGTCGCGTCGCAGCGCGCCGGCCAAGACGACCGGGGTGGCCGCGACGGGCGCCTGCCGCGCGGAGCCGGCCGGCGCACGCCACACGTCGCTGGTTCGGGGGCACGCCGCCTCCGCGGGCTGGTGCAGCCTGGCTGCACGCCGCTGGTTCTCTCAAATTCATGTGATTGGCTCGCCCCGCTCGGCACCGGTATTCCGATGTTCGAGTGCTGCTGCTAAACGTTGCGGTGAACCCGCCGCGCAGCGCACCGGAGGTACTATCGGGAATGCACGGGGCGACAGGCACAAGCCCCAGGCTTCGCGAGAAGAACATCTGGTTGGGTGCTCAGGGCATCGCTCGAGACAGGGCCGCAAATGCTGGCAACCGTCGCGATCTGCACACTCAATCATGCCGAGTCACTCAGGCGGATGCTCGAATCCTTGGTAGCCATCGCGATACCGGACCATATCGGTTGGGAAGTCGTGGTTGTGAACAATGGCTGCACCGATCATACGAGCGAGGTGGTGGCCCAGTTCGCGAACCGGCTTCCGCTACGCCTCGAAGTCGAGCCCGAACGCGGGCTGTCTCGTGCACGCAACTGCGCTGTCGACGCCGCCCAGGGCGACTACATGGTCTGGACGGATGACGATGTGGTGTTGGACCCTGGCTGGCTCGCCGGTTACACGAGCGCATTCCGCCGCTACCCCACAGCCGCTGTATTCGGAGGCCCGGTTTTCCCACGCTACGAGCCGCCCGTTCCGCGATGGATCCTTGAAAGCGAGACAATGTTGCGGGGCGTATTTGGCAACTGGAACATCGGCGACCAGGAGAGGCCGCTCTGGGACGCAAAGAACGTCTACTATATGCCCTGTGGCCCCAACTTTGCCTTGCGCACCGCCGAGCAGCGCAAGTTTCGCTACAACTTGCAACTGGGGATGGCGCCCGGGCAAAACCGCAGGGGCGAGGAAATCGACGTGCTCGAACGGGTACGGGTGTCGGGCGCGAGTGGCTACTGGGTCCCGGGAGCGCGCGTCGAACACTGTGCGCGGCGGGACATGCAAACCATCCGCTACGTCACCGACTATTACCGGTCCTCGGGCGAGACCGATGCGTTCCTCTGGGGCCGCCCGGCGGGGCCCGCGTGGTTCGGTGTGCCACGCTGGCTGTGGCGGCAGTCGATCGAGGGCTGGCTGCTGTTCCACCTTCTTCGCCCGGTCGCGCCAGCCCCGGTCTGGATAAGACATCTGCGCGCCTACAATACGGCCTGGGGAGCGGTCCGTTATTGGCGAGGCCGTCGCCAACCGCGCACACTGGGATAGGCTATGCACCCGCGTTGTGCCACGGCGACGCCTCGGCACTATGGTAGACCTGCTTGCGGCAAACGGTTCGAGGCGTCCGCCATTCCGTGGCAGCCGCGGCGTAGCGGCGTGCAACCGCCTGTGGTGGGGAGAACAGCCTCCATGTGGCACTGCTTTTTTGTGCTCGCGATTGCTGCCGCAGTCGCTGCTTGCGTGGGACCGCCGTACCGGGTCGCTCACGATGCGGGCCCCGTTTCATCTTCGACAACGTCAGGCACGGAACGGGCCGCCTATCAGATTCCGCCGTTCGGCCCGACCATAGTCTCGCAAATTCACAATGCACCGGGCTGGCAACGCGACCACACCTACACCTACGCGTCCCGGCCATATACCCGTGTCGTGAACGGCCCGGGCTGGAACGCGGTAGCGCATACCTACGATCCCGGGCAGCCGCTCAACGCCTATCAGTTGACTTCATCCGGACGGTGTACCAGCGGAGTGAGCGGCGGTCCCACGGAGACCGGAACGGCGATCGCGGATGGCACCTGTACCTGGAAATATGTTTCGACTGTCGATTACATTTCGATCACCGGGTGGGCCTTCGACAACCGCCGTTGGGAAACGGGAACGACGTACCACTTCTTTGATTACGTAACCTCGGGGTCCCCGCTGCGCGCCTACGCTCTCGCAGACGACAGCTGCACCAGCACCGTACCGCCCGCCGGGAATCCCGGCGGCCATGTTTCGACGCCGCCCACGAAAATTACAATGAGCGATGGCTGCCATTGGTACTATATGGCAGACATTCTCTATTCATCGGAAAGGTCGTATATTCCAACCGTCACGATGACGAGCTCGAAGAGCCCCGCAACCATTCACATGAAAGCAAACTACGAAGCTGAGCTCTGGAACGACAGGCCGTACATCGCAGGAGAGCACGGGGAGAGGGCACCGATCATCCTTACGGACCATGAGGTCAATCGTCACGGCGGCGGCGAGGGAGGCGAGCTTCTCGGCTGCGAGGCTCCCGCAGTTGGCGGCGCGCGGAGAGGCCGCTGCCATCGCTTCATCATCACCGCGGCCCCCGGTGAGAGCTTCGCTGATTCGCTCACCCCCGCCGATCCGCTTCACTTTGACCCGCGCGCGGGCGTGGCGATTGAGAACAGTCAGCCTTATCGCTGGCCGTTTGAACCGGCTGGCTTTTTTGCCTTCGACCCCTTCGTCGACATTATTGGTCTGCAATTCAGGAGCGTTCATGGCGCAGCGTTGTTCGGCTATAATGAAGATACGATTCGCCGTTCAATTCTCGTGGGCGGCAGTACTGACCAATGGACTGCGCACACCGCGGTGTGGCTCGACGCCGGACCGTGCGTAATTGCAAATTCACTGATCGTCTCGCACGGTACGGAGGGTGTCGTCTTCAAATATCCCGGTATCGTATTGCACGATACCATCGTCAGCCTTGACCACTTTTCGGACAGCGTCGGAATAGAGACGGGTAACAAGTGGGTGTACCACAATACGATCGTAGCCGACACCGCCATCTTCGGTTTCAAACATGCGGGTGCATCAGAAAATAGCGGGACATCTTTCTCATCCGAATCGGCAAATAACGCGACCGATGCGCCTCCGCGTGATTCGGGCGATGTGCCGTGGATGTGGTTGCATCCCCCGGGAGCTTACCCGGTCCGAACCATACCGGGCACAACCTACGGCGCTTCGATGTCGTCTGCATTCGTCCGTCCAGGCAGTGACTGGCGGGCCAGAAATGGCGGGCCGCTGATCGGCAAAGGAAGCGCGTTCGGCTCCTTCAGCACCTTCTGTAACCTCCTGCAGGGTCCACGGTGTGCGACCTACGCGGTCTTCAATTTCGACAGCCGGGACATCATCGGCACGCCGCGTCCAAAACAGGGGCGTTACGACGTCGGCGCCTGGCAGAGCTGCTCCTCTCCGAACGCGCAAAAGGGGTGCGTTGTCGTAGAAGCTCCCGCTGCCGCAAATCCCTGACCAGGAGTCACCTGGTTCTCCGTCGCATGTTGGGGTTGCCGGCCCGCCGGCATCCGACGCGCCAGGATCGGGTCGCGTGGTGAACCAACCGCAAGGCCGTCCACCGCACTACTTCAGGACGAACGCCCCGGGCGAACTGCCGGCTGGTCGTGTTCACCTTGGCGATCGCTCGCAGATGCTCGCTGCAGCCGATGCGGTTCGATTTGCCCCAGAGCCACGGCCTGTTGCGCTCGATCAAATCGGGGGGCGGGGTCTTGCAGCTGCAGGCAGGCGGTGCGCCTCAGCGCCAGAGACTCCGATCGCTTGTTCGCCTCCCACGGTTTTGTTGCGCCCGGAATCGTCCGTTACCGAAAGGTCCCGACATCAGGCCAACGGACGAAAGCCGTGGGCGGTGCTTCGGCCTCATGAACCGATTGCCACTCCCGGTCGGGTGTCTCTCGAAAGAAACGACGCGTCCTGCACCGTCCGCGGCATCGGCTTGGCGTCGCGAAGGAAACCGATCCAACGCGACCAACCGAACTGGATGGCGCGGCCTTTGGAGAGGTGGTGAAGTACGACGATCGGCGTGCGGGCCTAGCAGTTCGCTGAAAACTCGCGAATTCACCCGCCGCCGCTTGGTTTTGCGCTGCGTTCGCACCGGATTCGCGGCTGGTTGCCGCCTGAGGCGGTGTCAAACTGGAACTTTTTACCATTCTGGACAGACTCCTCCTATCCGGCGATCAACTTCGGCAAGCGGACCAGGTTGTAGGCGATCAGATTGAGCAGGAAATCGCCGGCGACGCGGGCCATGCCGCGGTGCTTGGTTTTGCGCATCGTGCCGTGCTGCTTGCCCCAGCCGAAGAAGCACTCGATCATGGCGCGGCGCGACTGCGAGAGACGATAGCCCGGGTGCCGGGTGGTGC
>JBOHMN010000409.1:0-1827 GCA_050730175.1 Acetobacteraceae bacterium
AAGGGACCGGGCCCGTGCCACTTGATCGGATCGGCCTCCGCGGGCCCATAACCCTTGCCCTTGCGGGTGACCACGTGCAGGAATTGCGGGCCGCGCAGCTTTTTCACGTTGCGCAGCGTGGTGACCAGGGCGCGCACGTCATGGCCGTCCATGGGTCCGATGTAGTTGAAGCCGAGCTCCTCGAAGAGGGTCCCGGGAAGGACCATGCCCTTCAGATGCTCCTCCGAGCGCCGCGCCAGCTCCCAAATGGAAGGAATGGGCTTCAGCACCTTCTTGCTGCCTTCGCGCAGATGCCGATACACGCGTCCCGAGAGGGCGGCGGCGAAATAGTTGGAGAGCGCGCCGACGTTCTCGGAAATCGACATGTCGTTGTCGTTGAGGATGACGAGCAGGTCGGTGGTGAGCGAGCCGGCGTGATTCAACGCTTCGAAAGCCATCCCGGCGGTCATCGCGCCATCGCCGATGATGGCCACGACGCGCCGCGGATCGCCGAGCCGGCCGGCCGCGATCGCCATGCCGAGGGCGGCGCTGATCGACGTGCTGGAATGGCCGACACCGAACGTGTCGTACTCGCTCTCGGACCGCGCCGGAAACGGCGCCAGGCCGCCCGGCTGCTTGATGGTGTGCAGGCGATCGCGCCTGCCCGTCAGCACCTTGTGGGGATAGGCCTGGTGCCCGACGTCCAAGACCAGCCGGTCGTGCGGCGTGTCGTAGACATAATGCAGGGCAACGGCCAGCTCGACGGCACCCAGGCCGGCGGCGAAATGGCCGCCACGGGTACTGACGGTATGGATCAGGAACTGGCGTAGCTCCTGCGCCACCTCGGGCAATTTCGCCACAGGCATTTGCCGGAGGTCGGCGGGTGACTCGATCGCGTCGAGCAGCGGGTAAGCGTTCGGCGGGGAAGTCATCTTTGGCAGTGTACACCGGCGCGGGCCGGCGCTTACAGTCTCTATTGTTGCGGTACTGCAACAGAACCGTGGCGATAGGATCAGCTCGAGGCGGTCGTCCCGTCCTGGGATTCCGAGACAGTGAAGGGTTCGGCCTCCGGCCGGCCATTGCGCTTCAGCAAGATCTCAACCCGCTGCTGCGCGGCCCTGAGCGAGTCCTGGCAGTGTCGCGTCAGCTCCACGCCCCGCTCGAAGGTCTTCAGCGCCTCATCGAGTGGCAAATCGCCGCGTTCCAGGCGCTCGACCAAGGCCTCGAGCTCCGCAAGGGCCTGCTCGAAATCGGGGGCTTTGCTTTCGGACATAAAGTGCGCACGTTATACAGACGCTGCGGCCGCGGTCAATGTGATTGACGCGCTTGCGCCCTGAGGCTTACAGTCGCAGCCTACGTTAGACCCAGTCTAAGACAGGAGACAGCGGCATGAACCTCAAAGGCAGCAAGACCGAGAAGAACCTGAAAGACGCGTTCGCGGGCGAGTCCCAGGCGAACCGCCGGTACCTGTATTTCGCAGCCAAGGCGGACGTCGAGGGATTCAACGACGTGTCGGCGGTCTTCCGCTCGACGGCCGAGGGCGAGACCGGTCATGCGCACGGTCACCTCGAATATCTCGAGGCGGTGGGCGACCCGGCCACTGGCCTGCCGATCGGCGACACCAAGCTCAATCTCAAGGCCGCGATCGCCGGCGAGACGCACGAGTACACGGACATGTACCCGGGAATGGCCAAGTCGGCGCGTGACGAAGGGTTCAGCGAGATCGCCGATTGGTTCGAGACCCTGGCCAAGGCCGAGCGCTCGCACGCCAATCGCTTCCAGAAGGCTCTGGAAGCAATCTAGGTGGTTTGAAGCGCTGGGATCCGGGCATCCTGCCCGGCTGAGCGC
>JBOHMN010000410.1:0-3005 GCA_050730175.1 Acetobacteraceae bacterium
TGGCGAAGGCTGGATTGGCGCCCGATTGTGAACCGGAAACGATCCGTGGGTGTAGCAATGGGCGACCGCAGTCCCCTTGCCCAGACGCTCATTCCGCGCCCTGGCGCCCCTCCGCCCGCACCGGCTCCGCTGCCGGTTCGGCACTGCGACGCTGGCGCCGCCGCGCAGCCGTGACCGCCAGCCCCACCGCGAGAATGAGCATCGCGCCGTCGAACAGCGGTGAGACGAAAAACGGCGCTCCCAACTGATTGAGGCCGGAAACCGCAACCGCGAGCACGGCAACTGCGAGCACGGTGCCCCAGACGTTGACGCGGCCCGGCCGCACTGAAGTTGCGCCCAGAAGTGCTCCCGTGAAGGCCGGCAGCAGGAACTCCGGTCCCACCGAGCTTTGTCCGACGCGCAGTTGTGCCTGCAGCACGATGCCGGCGAAGGCGGAAAGGACGCCGCCCGCAATAAAGGCGAACGTGACGTAGCGCCGCGCCGAAATGCCGTTCAGTTCGGCCGCCCGTTTGCTGTCGCCGAGCACGTAGAGGAAGCGCCCTGCCGGAAGGAACTCGAAGAACACCCAAAGGGCAATGGCAATCGCGAGCAGATAGAGCGCGGGCGCGGGAATGCCGAGAAAGCTGCCGGAGATCGAGGTGAAATCCTTGGGCAGTGTCGCCAGCAACTGCTGCCCGCCGGTGTACCATTCGTTGAAGCCATAGAGCAGGCTGCCGACGCCCAGGGTGGCGATGAAGCTGTCGATGCCGACGACGGTGACCAGCAGGCCGTTGGCCAGCCCCACGGCGGCGCCCAGCGCCAGTACGAGGCAAGCGGCCAGCGGCCACGCCATCCCCTGGCCTTGCAGGCCGATGGTCAGAACCTGGGCAATGCCGACGAGAAATCCCACCGAAAGGTCGAACTGGTTGGCGGTCATCGGGATGAAGATGGCCAGCGCCACCATGGCGTCGATCGACTTGTTGCCGGTGACCGAAAGAAAGTTGAAGTAGGTGGGAAAGGTGTGCGGCTTCAGGATCGAGAACGCGACGATCAGGGCCAGAAGCAGGACCAGAAGACCCCAGATCGAAATCAGGCGCACGACCGCGTCGCGCAATCGGTGCTCAGCGTTGTCCTGCACGCTCGCCGTCATGCGCGCGCGCTCTCCCCGGCCCCGGCGGCCAGCGCGGTCAGGCGCGCGACATTGATTTCGTCGCGGCGGACCTCTTCGACAACGCGGCCGCGATTGAACACCAGGGCGCGATGGCACAGTGCTTGGACCTCCTCGAAATCCGAGGAGATCAGCAGCACGCAGAGGCCTGCCGCCAGTGCTGCCTGCAAATCCTGATAGATGTCGGCCTTGGCGCCGACATCCACGCCAATCGTCGGCTCCTCCAGGATCAGGACCTTCAGCGCGACCTCCAGCCAGCGGGCCAGCACGACCTTCTGCTGATTGCCTCCGCTGAGCGTGCCGGACATGGCCAGACCGTCGGGCGGGCGGATCGAAAAGCGCGTCAGCGCGCGGGCGCAAGCCCGGCGCTCGGTTTCCCGGCGCATCGGCCGGTACGGCCCGTAGCCACGCAAAGTCGGGTTCAGGAACAGATTTTCCTGCACCGAAAGATTGACGGCAAGGCTTTCGGTGCCGCGCTGGCTGGAAACGAACCCGATGCCCCTTGCCATCGCCGCCGCCGGCCGCGAAGGGGGCAACGCTGCGCCGTCGAGGAGGATGTGGCCGGAGGCAATCGGCAGCGCCCCGAAGATCGCGCGGCCCGTGGCGTGGTGTCCGGCCCCGCGCAATCCCACCAGCGCGAGCGTCTCGCCGCGATAGAGCGTGAAGGAAATCGGCCCAACGACGCCCTCCTGGGTGAGCGGCGGCACTACCAGATCGCGCACGAATAGTACCGGCACCTGCTCGCCACGCGCAGAAGCGAGGTGGGTTTCAGCCAGCTTGCGGCCGACGATCCGCTCGACGAGCGCAGCAGGACTGGTTTCGCCGACGGCGCTGGTGGCGACCATGCGGCCATCGCGGAGCACACTCACGCGGTCGGCGATGCGGAATACTTCGTCCAGGCGGTGTGTGACGTAAATGATGCCGACACCGCGCGCGCGCAGGCGGCGCAGCACATTGAGGAGATGATCGACGTCCCCGGAAGGCAGGGCCGCAGTCGGCTCGTCGAGCACGATCGCTTCGCGCGTCACCGCCATGGCGCGCGCGATGGCGACGATCGCCTTTTCCGAGGCGCTGAGGTCCTTTACCAGCCGGCGCGGATCGAGCGGGCTTTCCATCAGGGCGAGTGCGCGCGCCGCCGCCTCGCGTGCCGCACCCCAGTCGATAATGCCGCGCGCGTGCGGATAGCCGGTGGTCAGGGCAACGTTTTCGGCGACGCTCATGCTTTCCACCAGGCCGAGATCCTGGTGAATGAAGGCGATGGGCAGTTCCTCACCCGGCTTGTGGACTGGCCTCCCGCGCCACGATATCCCGCCGGCGCTCGGCGCGTAGACGCCGGCGAGAATCTTGATCAGCGTCGACTTGCCGGCACCGTTCTGGCCGAGCAGCGCATGGATTTCGCCCGCGCGGAGATCAAAGGAGACGCGATCGAGCGCGAGCGTGCCGGCGAACCGCTTGGTCAGTCCGACGATCGTCAGCGTCGGCCCGGAATCCGGCATCGCGCTCTCATCGTGTCCGCGGCCTTTGGGTCATCATCGGACGTTTGCTGTCGCCCAACCTCCACTCCGAGCGTCCGAATCGAGCAAGACGGGAGACATAGATCCGATGTCCGAGGGGCCTGGCGCCGCGATGTCGAGCCACAAACCTAGCTCTTTACGCCCCAGATCGCGAGATAATGTTCAATGTAGTGATTGTCGGGAATGAAGGTGTCCTGCTTGCCGCCCTCGCGGTCTACGTTCGCTCGTGTCACCAGATAAGGTGGCTGGACGAAGCCGCTGGGCGGGGCGTTCTGGATGGCGCGGTTGAGTTCGTCGACCGCCTGATAGGCTTGGAGCCCGATCGGCTCAGCCACAGTTGCAGT
>JBOHMN010000411.1:0-1511 GCA_050730175.1 Acetobacteraceae bacterium
CGCTCATTCTGTTCAAGGACGGCAAGCCGGCGGCGACGCAGGTGGGTGCGGCACCGAAGAGCCGGCTCAAGGCCTGGATCGAGAGCAGCCTGAAAACCTCCTGAAGCGGCCCGCCGCGGCCGCGAAGCGAGCGCCGGTCCCTTTGTTTTAAGGGGAGCCGGCGCATTTGCTCCTGGCTTCTGCCATGCGTTCGTCGCTCGCAAGCGCAGCGGATGAAACGGCTGCGGAGCCTGGAACGGTTGACAACGCTCTGGTCCCCTCCGACCTCTCTATGCGGAGGCGGAGGAGGGTCATCATGGTTGACATGGGTCTGAACGAAGCCGCGCCCGAGTCTGGCTTTCTCAGGGCCGAGTTCGAGAAGCTGCGCGACGAGTTGGCGAGTATCCGGGAAATGCTGGCGACCTCCGGAGCGGATATGCTCTCGGGGTCAAGGGCGGCTGCCGAAAGCCGGCTTGCGTCTTTGCAAGAGCAGGTCGGCCGCTTGGCCACGGAAGTGAAGGGCCAGGGGAATGAAGTGCTGCAGCGTCTCGACCACAAGGTGCAGGAGCGACCGCTGACCAGCCTCGCCGTGGCGTTCGGCGTCGGGCTGCTCGCGGCCCAGCTTTTCCGCCGCCGCTGATCGCCGGCCCGTGCTACTCCACCGCCTCGGCCTTGCGATCGCTGGCGGGCTTGCGGCGGCGGTTGGCGTAGCGTTCTTGCTGGCCGCGGCAGACTATCGCTTGGCGGCGGTTATCTCCGGGTGGCTGGCTGCGGCGATAGTCGGCGCGGGATTGCTGATCGTCGGCGGGATTCTGCTGGGTTTTGGGTTACACCGGCCACGCGTGCGTGCGCTGGCGCCCGAGGATGTGGCCCTGGCAGCGTTGGGCTTGGTTGCCCGCTCGGTGCGCGCCGCGCCGGAAAAAGCGCTGATCGCCGCGATGATTGCCGGCGTCGTCAGTGAATGGTTGGCGAACGAGCACGAGGTCAGGAAGGGGTAGGCGGGCAGCGAGAGCGATATCACCCTGACTGGAATCGCCAGATGCCAGTGAGGGTGATGAACTTGCTCGAGAAAACAAACCGAGTGTGTTCAGCCAGCCTGAACGCGCTTTCGGCGCTTAGCCGACGATTTCGGCCGGCGTGAAGAAGAACGGGATCTCTGTTGCGGCCGTGTCAGGGGAATCAGAGCCGTGCACGGAGTTGGCCTCGATGCTTTCGGCAAAGCGGGCGCGGATTGTCTCGGGCGCGGCCTTGGCGGGGTCGGTCGCACCCATGACCGTGCGGTTGCGCTCGACCGCATTCTCCCCTTCCAGCACCTGGACGACCACGGGGCCGGAAATCATGAAGGTCACGAGGTCCTTGAAGAAGGGTCGGGCGCGGTGCATGGCATAGAACGCCTCCGCCTGCTCTCGTGTGAGACGAATCCGCTTCTGTGCGACGATGCGTAGCCCGGATGCCTCCAGGATACTGTTGATGGCACCCGTGAGGTTCCGGCGGGTGGCGTCCGGCTTGATGATGGAAAGCGTGCGGCTTGA
>JBOHMN010000412.1:0-7293 GCA_050730175.1 Acetobacteraceae bacterium
CGGCGGGATGTCCGCAGCAACGGTATCGCACCGTCGCGATCCTGCACATCTGCGGCGCTGACTTGCAGCAACAGCGCCCGTCCGTCGGTATCGACCAGGGCGTGTCGCTTGCGTCCTTTGGTCTGTAGAGTCGAGGACGGGCGCGGTAGCAGCGCCCCGTTTCCCGTCCCCGCTCATCAAACCGGACGTGCGGATTTCCCGCATCCGGCTTTCCGACTGGCTTCACCGTAAGGCCCACGGCGACGACCGCCCGCGCTCGCGTCGAAGGCATCGCACGGCCAGTTCCCCGTAGACATGCTCACGGGAGAACTGGTCCGTTCCACGCAGACGGCCTGGAGAGCACGTACGCGCTCCTTGTGCTCCTCGGCGATCGCAGAGTGCATGAGCACGCGCGCCGCCAGCGACACCGGATCGTGATAGCGCTTGATGATCCGAGCTCCTACCCGCGTCTTCGTCTTTAGCTTGAACGACGGCTGCAGCAGGTTCGTATACAGCCGAGAAGCGGCGTAGAGCCGGCCAGCGCCCGTGCCGCTTGCACGCCCTCAAACCCGCCATAGCCAACGAGGCGGCGAACGATGACACCATTCTTCTGCTCCACCCAAGCTTGGTCATTTTTGCGATAAGCTCGCGCTCGTGTCACCTCAAGACCGTTCTCCTAGCACCAGGAGACCACTGTATGGTTCATGAACGCGCTGTCGTTGTCGAAGTCCACGCCGCACAGCGGGAACGGGAAGAGAGTCCGTGCGTGGGCGATGGCTTCGATTACCAGCGCACCTTCCCGGACCAGGACGGGAATGCACTCGGTCCAGCCTGCCGCAACGTCAGTTATCACCAGCGTTTGTACGAAGCTGCCCGACGCCGATGTTCCGCTGTGTGCGACGAGGGGCTGCACGGTTCTACGTGCCGAGAGATCAGGGAACAATGCGCTCGCGCCGCAAACGGTCGAACAACCGGATCATTGCGGCAGAGGTGCGCTGATACTCCAGGAAGCCGCGCTCCCGGCTGCGGCTCATGTCGGTCAGTGTTTCCTGCGTGCGGCTGAGGTCCGCGTCAACGTGCCACCATGGGGCCAGCTGCTCTACCTTGTACGGACGCAAGCGGTGCTTCGCGACGACGCGGTCCCAGTCCGGCCCGGCGTCAGCGAGGCTCTCTGCCAGCGGTTGCGCCTTGCCCGGATAGAAGCCGACCTCGATACCGAAATAGTCCGCTACCTGCTGCCACAGCTTCCGCCAGCGGAACACGTCGCCATTGACGACGTTGAACGCCGTATTCGCCGCTGCCGGGGTGGTAGAGGACCACACAAGATGTTTGGCAAGGAGGCCCGCGTCTGTCATGTCGGTGATTCCAGCATGTTGCTTCGGCGAGCCAGGAAACACGAACTTTCGCCCCGTTTCGCGGCAGAGTGTGGCGTAAACTGCGAGCGCGGTCGAGAGATTCATCCCGTTGCCGGGCGCATAGCCGATGATGGTGTGCGGGCGCGCGACGCTCCAGGTGAAGCCATACTGGGAGGCGAGCTCGAACAGGATGTCCTCCTGAGTGTAGTAGAAGTTCGGCCCTGCCACGCGGGGCAGTTCTTCGCTGAACGGCGTGGCGAGCTGCTGCGCTGCGTAGTTGTCGAACGAGCCCATGTAGTACTTCAGACCAGTGACTAGGGCTACGTGGTGCAACCGGCCCGCCGCCGCCGCTTGCACTGCGTTACGGAACATGACCCCGTTCACCTCGCAGTTCTGCAACTCCGTTGACTGGCGCGCCCAGGTGACGAAGAACAAGTGCGTCGGGTTGCCAAGCCGAGCCACGGCTGCGGAAGTCGCGGCCCCATCCATCAGATCGACCTCGGCTCGCTGCACCGTGCCGAGGTCATCGTGAGAGTGGCGCGACATGCCGAGCACGGTCCATCCATCACGTGTCGCTAGGTGCTCGGCGAGCGCCCGGCCGATGATGCCGCTGAGGCCGACGACGAGAGCCGTGTTCCCGTTCATTGCGCGCTCCTCTCTCGCCCCGTCTCCCCGACGCGTGCGCACTGGGCCGGATCGCAAGTCGGGGCGGGCTCAGTTCATTCATCGGCCGGTGCCGCGGCGCCCGATGCGCCCTGCCTGGGCTCCTCCTTCGCGACGCGGCCAAACGTTCGCGTGCCGGAACGGCGCCACAACGTTCCACCGAAGCCGAGCAACCCGAGCGACAAGGCGAGGATCAGGATAACGCCGGTAGCCAGGTACTGCCAATAGGAATTCACGTGGAGCAGAATCAGCCCATTGTTCACCACCGCGAACAGCCAGGAGGCCAGGACCGTGCCGAGCAGCGTGCCCTCGCCGCCGAACAGGCTGGTTCCCCCCACCACCACGGCGGCGATTGTATTCAGGTTGTAATTTGGAGCCTGAGTGGCAACGGCAGATGCCAAGTAGCCGGTCAGGATGATTCCGGCTAAACCGGTGAG
The DNA here is from genome assembly GCA_050730175.1 of Acetobacteraceae bacterium. Classification (GTDB taxonomy): domain Bacteria; phylum Pseudomonadota; class Alphaproteobacteria; order Acetobacterales; family Acetobacteraceae; genus JAKAWQ01. The sequence goes on from JBOHMN010000412.1 coordinate 2,435, forward strand.
CGCCCCGCACACGATGAAGATGCCGAGATAAACCATGCGCAGGTCGATGCCGCTGACGTGCGCGGCACGCAGATTGCTGCCGGCCGCGCGAATCCAGCGCCCGATGTGCAGCCATCGCAGCAGGACGTAACAGAGACCGCAGACTCCGAGCATGATGACAAAGCTGTACGGGATCAGGTCGAACACGGCACCGCTGCCGAGTTGCATCAGGAAGCCGTTCGTAACCGCCAGCGCATTTCCCTTGGAGATGATGGCACCGACAGAGCCGAACACGAACAGCGTGCCCAGCGTAGCTACGAAGGGTGTCACCTGGCCGCGCGTGACGATCAGACCGTTGACGACGCCGAGCAGTGCCCCGGTCAAAATGGAGATCAGGACGATCACCAGCCCGTTGGCACTGCCGGCGAGCGAAAGGGCGACGATGGGCGCTAGGCCCATGATCGCGGTGACGGACAAGTCGAAGGCGCCGGCGATGATCAGCACCGTCATACCTGCGGCGCCAATGCCCAGGATCGCGGTGTCGTTGAGCACGGCTTCTATGTTGCCCATGCCGAAGAAGTCGGGGGAGGAGAACGCCAGAAAGACGAGTATGACGACATTGAGGATCCAGACGCCGCTGCGCTCGCGCCGGATGCGCGCGCGGGTGCGGAGCCAGCCAGCGAAGCCAGCCAGCCCCGGTGGGCTTCCGGTTTGCCCGGCTACGCCAGTCGCTTTCCTATCATCGCTGCGCATCGGCGCTATCATCGTCGCTCAGTCCCGGCGGACCGCCGATCTATTCGCAGTGGGCTGCCAGCAGTGCCAGGCAGACCCGTTCGCAGCAACGCCGATATTGCAAAGTGTGGCGGCTCAATCATCGACTGCGAACATGGCAACATCCGGTGTGCCGCTTATACAACAAGCATTCCTTTGCGGCCGGTGCCGCGGCGCAGGCCGTCCATCATCAGGGCGATGATCAAGATGCCGCCGAACGCCAGATCCTCGTAAAGCGAGGCTACATTCGCGACGTTGAGGCCTGCCTTGATTGCGGCCAAGAGGACCGCGGCGACGATGGTGCCAAACAGATTGCCACGACCGCCCATCAGGCTGGTACCGCCGACCACCACGACCGCGATCGCTGTCAGCTCCGACCCCGCGCCGACAGTCGAATCCGCGTTCTGCAGCTCCGCCCCGGTCATCAACCCCGACAGGCCGGCGCAAAAACCGATCAACACGAACGCACCGACCGTCACCCGGCTGACATTGATCCCGGCGCCAATGGCCGCTCGGATGTCGCCGCCGATTGCCGCAACGTGGCGTCCAAACGGCGTGCGCTGAAACACCAGCCAGATAAATCCGAACATCACTGCGGCAATCACCGCTGCCGCTGGCAGGTAACCCCCAATATTGGCGATGACAATATGGTTGAACATCGGGTTGCGGATGGTGACCGTGCGGCCATGGGTAACCAGCAGTTCGCCCCCCAAGATCATCGACAGAGTTGCCAGGGTTGCTACGAACGACGGCATCCGCAGCAGCACGCACAGCAGGCCATTGAACAGCCCGAGTCCGGCCCCTACCAGCAAGCCGATGACGATCACCAGCCAGAGCGGATACCCGATAGCGAGCAGCTGAGCGGCAATGATTGCCGAGAATCCCATGATCGAGCCCACTGACAGATCGAGCGCGCGCATGGCGATGATCAGCGTCATGCCGAGGCCGGTGACCGCGGAGATTGAAGCGCTGACGATGATGCCTTGAATGTTCAGGCTGGAAAGGAACCGGGCGTTCACGAGAGAGAAAGTGATGATCACGCCGACCAGTGCCAGCACCGCGGCCGCTGAGTCGGCTGCCAGCATCCGTCTGATCATTGTTGGCATCGCCATTCCCGGACTTCGCTAGCCGGCCATCAGCTTGAGGATGTCCCCCTCGCTCGCCGCGTCTGCGGCGACCTCAGCGACGATTCTTCCGTTGCGTAGCACATAGATGCGGGTTGCCAGCCGCAGCAGCTCGCCGAGTTCAGAGGAGCTGACGATGACGGCGATCCCCTGCCTGGCAAAGGCGTCGATCGCCGAATAGATCTCTTCCTTTGCGCCGACATCGACCCCGCGCGTTGGCTCGGCGAGGAACAGCACGCGCGGGCGTGACAATGCCGCACGCGCGAACAGCGCCTTCTGCTGGTTGCCGCCACTGAGCGCGGTGATCCGATCATTCGGTCCGGAGCAGCGGATGCCCAGCGTCGTCCGCATTGCGGCAAACGCCCGTTGCTCCGCCTGCCTGAGGATCGGCCGCAGGCCGCTGCGCCGCCACGGCGAGGATACGGCATCCCGGCGCACGTCGCGCGGAGCGGGTTGGCCGGTCTCACCCGCGCTTGGGTCGTAGCCCAGGATGACGTTCTCGCACACGTCGAGATGCCCGAAAATCCCTTCCGACTTGCGATCTTCCGGAAGCAGGAACACGCCGTGGCGCAGCGCCTGCTTCGGCTCACCGAGTCGGCTTGGCAAGCCGTTGAGCCGTATCGTGCCGGCGTCGATCCGGCGCAAGCCGTAGATCGCCTCCGGCAGTTCCGTCCGCCCGGAGCCGAGCACTCCGGCCAACCCAATCACCTCGCCCGGATGCACGCAAAGGCTGATGTCGCGCAACACTTCGCTGGACTGTACCCCTTCCAGCGCCAGTGAGGGCGTCCCAGCCCTGGCTGTCGCGGGGGCGGCACGGCGCGGCTGACTGCCATGCGAGATCAGCGAACTCTTGCTGCCGAGCATAGCACGGATCACGGTATCCACGTTCGTCTCGGCGATTCCGCTGGTCAGGACGCGGCTGCCGTCGCGCAGCACCGTCACGCGGTCTGCCAGGTCGAACACCTCCCAGAGTCGGTGCGACACATAGAGGATGGCTACCCCATCGGCCCGCAGCCGCCGCACGATCTGGAACAGCCGCTGGGTATCGGCGAGATTCAATGCCGATGTCGGTTCGTCCATGATCAGCACGCTGAACTTGCCGACGATCGCCTTGGCGATCTCCACCAGCTGCTGATCCGCAACGCTCATGGTGCCGACCACCCGGCCGGCGTCGGCACCCACGCCGAGTTCGTTCAACACCGCAACCACCCGCCGCCGGGCGTCGGCCCAGCGGATCAGGAAGTGCTTCGTTGGTTCGGCGCCCAGGAAGATGTTCTCGACGATGGTCAGAGTCGGCACCACCTCCAGTTCCTGCGCGATCACCGAGACACCCGCTCGCCTAGCGGCGAGCGGGTTGCGGAACCCAACCGGCACGCCGTGCAGATTGATCTCTCCGGCATCGGGCTGCAGCCGCCCGCTCAGCAGGTTGATGATGGTGCTCTTGCCGGCACCGTTTTCGCCGAGCAGGGCGTGCACTTGGCCGGAATGGAGTGTCAGGTCAACGCCGTGCAGAACTTCGACCCCGTCGAAGCGCTTGCGCAGGCCGGTCGCTCGCACGGCCGGCAGGACCTGCCTGTCTTCACGTCGCGCCAACTCCCCGCTGACGTCGTTGGCCAACCAGCCGCCTCCCGATCCCTCCCCGCGTCCTCCCGCCTGACGTGAGCCAGTGCGGCGCGACGCGAGGGCGCTTCTGCCGCCGCGTCCCGGTTTCGCTTAGTACGCCTTGCCCTCTTTGACGAGCTTCATGAACGCGGGCAGGGTCTGCGGCGTCACCAGCTCCACCGGGACGCTCACGATTTTTTTTGCGGGGTCGGTGAAGCTCGGCGTTTTCCCTTCCAGGTAGGCCCAGGCCATGTCCACCGCGACGATCCCCTGCTGATAGGGATTCTGCGCAACATCGGCAGCGAGCTTGCCTTCCTCAATCAGTTTCAGAGCGATCGGATCGCCGTTGAAGCCGACCAGCACCGGGTCGGTGAGAGGATTGCGCCCGCCAGCCTGCTCGATCGCCTGCTCGGCACCGGCCGCCATCGAATCGTTTAAACAATAGAGCGCGGCGACCTTCGGGTTGGCTGCCAGGATCGCCTGCGCTGCCTTGAAACCGCCCTCCAAAGTCTGCTGGCCGGAGATATCGGCCACCACTTTTAAGTTCGGATCCTTTGCCACCGTCTGGGTGAAGCCGGCAGTGCGCGGGCCGTTTACGGTGGTGGTCGGCTTGAGCGAAATTATCCCGACCTCCTGTACTCCCTTTCGCCCGGCCAGTGCCTTCTCAACAAATTGGGCGGCAAGTTGGCCGCCGTGGTAGTTGTCGGACAGGACGAAGCCGTCATAGTCGCCAGCCGCGCCGACGTCGCCGACGATCACCGGGATGTGGGCCCGGTGCGCCGCCGCCTCGGTAACCACCAGCGCGCTCGGTTCCTGGGGCGAGATGATCAGCGCGCTGATCCCGGCGTGGATCAGCGCCAGGCTACCGGAAACCTGCTTCTGTGCAGAGGCCTGGCTGTCCTGCGTCAGCATTTTGGTGAAGCCGTATTTTTGCATTTCGTGTTCGATGCCGTGGATATAGCCTTGCCAGTATGGATCTTGCGCCGACTGAATGCTGTAGCCGATGGTCAACGGCGATTTCTTGACGAACTTGACGTCCGCGGCAGAGGCCGGGCCCGCTGCCACCGCAAGCACCGCCGCCATCACTATTGCGGCGGCAGCCGCAAACACCGCACCAAGCCGCATACGCATCGTCCGACCTCCCCTGCTTGCCGACACTCTGCCAGTCGGCATTTGCGCTCTTGAGTACACAGAATACTGCCCCACCTCAGATATGGCCGCAAGGGGTGAAGTGGACCCTGAATTTCGAGCCAGCGGCGTAGTTAGGACGCGGTCTGCTCCGTCGTGATAGACGGAGCAGACCACGACGAAACGAGCGAGACGGAAGATTGCCGCGGCGCCGAAGGCGAAGATCGCCTTGGCGGCGTCGCGCGAGCAGGCGGC
>JBOHMN010000413.1:0-3864 GCA_050730175.1 Acetobacteraceae bacterium
GGGTGGATGCTGCCGAAATGCCGGTTCTGCGCAAGAAGCTGCGGCGCAAGGAGATGGTGAGGTTCTTCGAGAACCTTGCACCGACGGTGATCGCGATCGAAGCCTGTGGTGCGAGCCATCATTGGGCACGGCTGCTGCAATCGCTCGGGCATACGGTGAAGCTGATCCCGCCTCAGCTGGGCTTACAACCCCGCATTACTGCGAAGCGAGCCTTTGTTGGGCTGGACAGTTGCAAAAGCTCCGGGTATCCCGTATCCTCATGGAGGATGAGAGGTTCGAGTGGCGCGACACGAAGGCGGCCGAAAACCTGAGCAGCCACGGTATCGCCTTTGACAAGGCGGCCAAGGCATTCGCCGATCCCTTTGCGATCGAATGGATCGACCAGAGCGAGGCTTACGGCGAGGAGCGCTGGAATCTCTTGGCATGTGCGAGGGGACTTATTGCTTTCGCTCACGGAAGGTGCTATAGTCCGTGAATGAAGTTGACGACATTCCTGCGAAAATTCGACACGGATGAAGCGTGCCGCGCGCACATGGAAAGCGTGCGCTGGCCGGACGGCCCAGTCTGCCCGAAGTGTGGCGCGATCGACCGGGCCGCGGCGGTTTCGACGCGGCCCGGTCTCTTTCGCTGTCATGCTTGCCAGCGGCAATTTACCGTCACGGTCGGCACGGCGATGGAGGGCACGCACCTGCCATTGCGGCTCTGGTACATCGCGATGTTCCTGATCCTCAATACCGCCAAGCCGATCAGCGCGATGAGCCTTTCGCATCATCTCGACGTGCAGTACCGAACGTGCTGGCACTTGTTGCATCGCATCCGCGCCATGCTCGATCGCGGCGAGAGGTTGCCGCTGGCCGGCATCATCGAAGCCGACGAGACCTATGTCGGCGGCAAAGCCCGCAATCGCCGCAAATCGGCGGCAGCCCCGGGTCGGGGTCGCGGCACGCGCAATCCGATGATCTTCGCCGCCCTCGAACGCGGCGGCGAAGCCCGTGCCGCTGTCGTGCCGTCCGCCAGCGCCGTCGCGCTCGACCCACTGATGTTCGGCTGGTTCGACCGCGACGCCATGCTGATGACCGACGAGCTTGCAGTCCACGACTGGTTCGGCGGCAAGATGCGGCGACACTACCGGGTCAACCATTCGGCCGGCGAATACGCTCGCCGCGAAGATGGCGTGCGGGTCCACGTCAACACCGCCGAGGGCTTTTTTGGGTTGTTCAAGCGGGCGATCTTCGGCATCCACCATCAGGTTTCGCCAAAGCACCTGCATCGCTATGTTGCCGAGCACAGCTTCCGCTACAACCGGCGCAACGACGATACGGCGACGCGCATCGCCCGTTGCCTGATCGGCCATCATGGCCGGCTGCGCCTGCGCGAGTTGCTCGCATGACGGCGGTTCTGCAAGCCGCGACCGGGCGGCTCTATCCGAGTGCATCGCAGGCGCGGACGATGGCACGGATTGGCGGCCAGTGCCGTGCCCTGTGGAACCACTGGCTCGCCGTCAGCCGCGAGCGCTACGGGGCCGAAGGCAAATTTGCGTTCTATGCGGAGATGAGCGCGGCATTGCCGGCGATGCGGAAAGAAGACCGCTACGCCGGCTTGCCGCACCGCTGCGCCCAAATGACTGTGCAAAAGCTCGACCGCGCGCTCCGCGAATGCGGCAAGAAAGCCGCGGCGCGCAAAGGGTTTCCGAGGTTCAAGCGCCGTGATGACCGGCGGGACGCTTTCCAGTTCGTCGGCCGCGAAGTCTGCGTTGAACCGGGACGGATCAAGGTGCCGGCGCTTGGCTGGCTGCGCGTGCGCGGCCTGCGCGTGCCGGATGTTGCCCGGCTGGTGCAAGCGACGATCCGCCAGCAGCGCGGCGGCTGGGGGCTGTCGCTGCAATTTGAGGGGGTGCCTCCCGTCTATCCTGCCCCGGTCGCGCCGATTGTCGGGATCGATGTCGGACTCGCCAATCTGATCGCGTTGAGCGACGGCACCAGGATCGCGCCGCCGCGACTGCTGCGAAAGCGCGCCGGCCGGTTCCGGCGGCTGGAGCGGCAAAAGGCGCGGCGGCGCAAGGGCAGCGTGAACCGCCGCCGCACCGGCGCCGCGCTGAACCGCGCCCACGGCCGTCTTGCGGCGAGCCGCCGCGATTTCGCCCACAAGCTGAGCCGGGCGCTGATCGACCGGCACGAGGGCATTGCCGTCGAAAAGCTGCGGCTGAAAGGCTTGATGCGCACTCGGCTGGCGAAGTCCTTCGCCGATGCCGGGCTTGCCGAACTGATCCGCCAGCTTCGCTACAAGGCCGAGTGGGCGGGACGCGATTTCCGGGAAATGCCGACTTTTCAGCGTTCGACCGGCGTATGTCCGGCGTGCGGCGAAGTCGGTGCGAGACTGCCGCTGGCGATCCGCGAGTGGCGGTGTGCAGGCTGCGGCGCGATGCACGATCGCGACGTGGCTGCGGCACAGGTGATCCTGTGCGGCGCAGTACCGCCAGTGAGGCGGGAACTGGTCGGCGCATGCCGGCGAAAGCGAGGCGCTGCTGTGCGTCACGGGCTTGCGGTTCCGGCCACAAGCAGTGGCGGCAGGCCACCTGCGAATGTTGACGAGGCTCGTGCCACGGGGTTAATCTCGTGAGCCAAAGCAATAATCACGTGTGCGAGGGTGTGATCCTGCACGTGACCTACACGGAGCGTGGCGAACGGATCAGGATTATCTCAGCCCGGCGAGCGGAGCGATATGAGCAGAACCACTACTATCGCCAGAATGCGCCGTGATGGCACCGTCGTTGAGGTGCTGTCTGACGGCACCGAGCGACCGTTTCCAGACACGCCCATGCGGCCGATGACGGAAGCAGAAGTCCATGCGGCTGCGCTCGCCGATCCGGACGCGCGACCGCTTACCGCGGAGCGCCTCACGCGGATGAAGCCGGTGCCGCGCGCCAGGACGCTGCGCCGTGCGCTTGGACTGACGCAGGAAGAATTCGCGGCGCGCTATCAGATCCCGATCGGCACGCTGCGCGACTGGGAACAGGGGCGCTCCGAGCCCGACCAGCCGGCGCGAGCGTATCTCAAGGTGATCGCAGGCGATCCGGAGGGCGTGCGCCGGACTCTCGAAGCCGGACCAAAGCCTGCGTTACCGTAGCCCTCTGGAATTCCCTCGCGGTATGCCGGCCGTCACTCCCACATCCTGCGGGCGATGTCCTGCTCCTCGGCGCCGACGGCATCGGCGTAGATGGCCGTCGTGGTGAGTTGCGCGTGCCCGAGCCATTTCTGCACTTGTGTAACAGCACAGCGCTCAACCGCCATATACACAAACTTGCGTAACTGCTCTTGCCTTGGCGCATCGGTTGTGTATTTATGCACAACATGAGGCGGCCATGACGGTCCGCGAGGCGATGAACCGGCTCCGCCGGGAAGGCTGGGCGGAGCGGCCCGGCAAGGGCGCGCATGTGATCTTCAAAAAGGGCGGGCGGCGCGTCGTCGTCGCAAACCACGCCGACGACATCCCGACCGGGGCGCTACGCCCTATCTGCACGCAGGCCGGCTGGGAATACCCGCCGCAACGCTGAACAGGAGCAGCAGGCATGGCAACCAAATACTATCTGGCAGTCGCCGATCGCCTGCCCGGCGAGAGCAACTGGTCGATCATCTTTCCGGATTTCCCGGGCGTGACCTCGGTCGCCGAGAAATTCGCCGCTGTGATGCGGCAGGCCAAGGATGCCCTGGCAACCGCGGTCGAGGACATGGAGCAGGATGGAGAGGCTCTGCCGCCCTCGGTTGAGGAGGACGCCCTGCCCGATTACGACCGCACCGCCTTTCATGATCCCCGGACCCTGCTTGTGCCGGTCGACACGACCGGGCGCGCGCTGCGGGTCAACAT
>JBOHMN010000414.1:0-4379 GCA_050730175.1 Acetobacteraceae bacterium
GGAAGCAGCCGATTCCGGCTGCAAGACCATCGCCGAGCTGATCGTGAAGCTCGCCGAGGAAGAGGCGCAGACCTACCGCACCGTCTGGCGCGAACAGAACAAGACGAATGTGCCGCTCACGCCTGCAAGTGCCGCCCGGGCCATCCGCGACCTGGCGAACGCGCTTGGCCCATTCGCAGCCGGGTCGCTCGACACCGTGACCATGGAAGCGGTCGCAGCGGCGCTCGGGCTGCCCTCGACCGATGATACGGTCGAGGACCTGATGCATCGGCTTGGAGCGCTCGCGAAGGCGCTTCGGATGCGCGAGCAGGAGCTGCTTGGGATACGCGTTCCAAACGAGGCCACGGCGGTGCTGCAACTTCTTTGCGGCAGGCTCGACATCATCTTGCGCCACTTGTGCGAGACAAATGCCGCGACGATGCCGCCGAGCGCGCGCAATCGCTTCATCCTGCACGCCCTCGACTTCGCCCGCATCCCGCATCCCGCCGCGCAAAAGCACCCCGAACGCTGGGCCGCGCTAGTCAATCCGCCCCCCAAACGAAGGTAACTTTTGCCCCGATTCTGGGGGAGATTCGCGGCGTGCATCCTCCGACATTCTCGGGCAGCGAGCAACACCTTCGGAGGCCTATGTGCAGATTCCACTCGACGCCCTGCTCACCCGCCCGCAAGCCGCGGCGGCCCTGAGCGAAGCCGGCTTCCCGACCGCGCCAAAAACTTTGAGTACCAAAGCGAGCCGCGGCGGCGGCCCGCCGTTTCGCCGGTGGGGCCGTAAGCCACTGTACCGCTGGGGCGATTGCCTTGCATGGGCGCAGAGCCGGCTGAGCCTGCCCATCGGCTCGACCTCACAGCAGGATCGGCGCGGGGCGTGAGTGTCGTCGCGATTGCTGCCCGCCTCGGCCTGCATCGGGCTGGCCGCGAGTGGCGAGGCGCCTGCCCGTGTTGCGGCTACCCGGCTGCATTCGTGTTGAGCGGCGGCACCGGCGGCCGGCCGCTCGGGTGGTGCTCGAGCTGCCAGAATCGGGCCGGCATTGCCGCTGCTCTTGCGGGTGCTGACGGCTATCAGCCGAGGCCAGCTATTGACCACCAACTTGAGGATAAAGCCGCCGCCACGGCCCGGAAAACCGCGCGTGCGATGGGACTTTGGGCCGGCGCCGAGCCGGTCCCTGGCACCCCTGCGGAAATCTACCTGCGCACCCGCCGCGTCGAGCACGTCGCATCGAGCGCGGCGCTTCGGTTCCGGGCAGACTGCCCGCACCCAAGCGGCGGCCGATTGCCGGCGCTGCTCGCGCGCATCGACAACCTGAGCGGCGAGCTGGTGGCGATCCATCGCACCTATTTGCGGCGGGACGGATCAGGAAAAGCTCAGGTAGAACCTCAAAAGGCTTCGCTCGGGCCGATGCAGGGCGGCGCCATCCGCCTCGATCCTTCCGCGCCAGCAATCATCGTGGCCGAAGGCATCGAAAGTGCAGTGGCGGCCGGCAAGCTCTGCCGGCTCCCGGCCTGGTCGGCAGTCTCGGCCGGCAACATGGCCCGCGCGATGGTGCTGCCCGAGGTGGTACGCAGCATCGTCATTAGCGTTGACCGTGACCCCGCGGGCGAACGTGCGGCACGTGAAGCCGCTTGGCGCTGGAAACGCGAGGGCCGGCACGTGCGGTTGCTCAAGCCGAACCGCGCCGGTGCCGACGCAAGCGACGTGTTGATCGAGGCCGCAAATGTCTAGTGCTGCACGTGACGTTCTCAAACTTATGGACTCTTCACAATGTCCGGCGGGATGGTCTACCGCCGGCGGCGCCGCACCGGCGCAGGAGCCCGCGACCATGACCGACGACACGCCACAGCTTGGCGTTTCTGGCGATATACCGCGAGAAAATGACGGCGTGTACCTCACAATTTCCGAGGCCCCACCCGAACCTGACGACGCTGCCATCGCTCGCCTCGCGAAACTCAACACCCTCGAATACGAGCGCGCACGCGAAGCCGAGGCAGAGAGCATGGGCTGCCGCCTTGCCACGCTGGATCGGCTGGTTGAGGGGGCACGGGGCGGTGCCCAAGAGCGTGCCGGCCAGGGCCACGCGTTGTACATTTCGCGGCCAGAGCTATGGCCGGAAGCCGTGGACGGCGCGGGACTGCTCGACGACCTCGCAATGTTTTTCGAGCGCCACATATTCTTGCCCGCGCACGCTGCGGGGGCGCTTGCGGTGTGGACACTCGGCACCTACGGCTTCGAGAGCTTCCGGATTTTCCCGCGCGTAGCTTTCATCTCTCCGTTGAAAGGCTGCGGCAAGACGACGGGGCTCGACGCCTTGGCGTCCGTCGTCTGCAAACCGTTGCCAACTTCCAACGTGACTGCGGCGGCGGTTTTCCGTGTCGTTGAAGTTGCGAAACCAACATTGCTGATCGACGAGTTCGACAGTTTCGGCGCGGACAATGACGGGTTGCGCAACGTTTTGAATGCCGGGCACAAGCGCGGAGGCCAAGTGATTCGTTGTGTCGGCGACAATGCCGAGCCTCGCACATTCGCGGTTTTCGCGCCCGCCGCAATCGCAGCCATCGGCAAGCTTGGGCGGTTCGGCACGCTTGAAGACCGTTGCATTATCATTCCGATGACGCGAGCAACGCGTGATGAACGCCGGGCGCCGTTCGACGAAAAGGCCGAAGCTGAAGGGGCCGAGCTGGGGCGCAAGTGCGCGCGTTGGGCGGCCGATCACGCGATGACGTTGACGACGCAGAAGCCGACCCTGCCGCCTGCGCTCTTTAACAGGCTCGCCGACAATTGGAGCCCCTTGCTCGCCATCGCCGAGCTTGCCGGCACCGCTTGGCCCGACCGCATCGCCGCCGCGTCGGGCGCTCTCGTGCCGGGCGACGGCGCGGAGGGCGGCTTGGGCGTCCGGCTGCTCGCCGATATTCGCGGCATCTTCGAGGCCCGCGGTCCAGCCTTTGACCGCATCGCCACAAGCGACCTGCTTGCCGCATTGCTGGCCGTCGAGGGAGCGCCGTGGGCCGAGGCTCATCATGGTCGGCCGCTCTCGGCGCACGGGCTGGGGCGCCTATTGCAACCGTTCAATATCCGCTCGGGGAGCGTCCGTCTCCCGAACGGCAAGACGCCGAAGGGCTATTCCTGGGCCAGCTTCGCCGAGCCTTTCCGCCGCTACCTCCCCTCATCCCCTTCGCCGGGGGTTTGCGAACCGCCACAACGCCACAACCCGCAGAAAACCTCGGGTTTTGCCCCTCAGGAAACGCCACAAGCTGATCCCGGGTGTGGCGGTTGCGATGGCACGAAACCCGCAGAAATCCGCCATTGTGGCGTTGTGGCGGTTGGAAAAGCCCCTCTTATGCCGTGGGGGGCGGAGCTGTGAAGGCGATGCCCGCCATGACCCCGGCACGTGCCGCCTTGGCCGCCGCCGAAGCCGCCGGGGTTCGGGTCGAGGCACGGGGCGACAAGCTCCGGTTGACCGCCCCGGCCCCGCCGCCGCCGGAAGTGCTGCACGCCCTTGCCGAGCTCAAGCCCGAGCTGCTGGTGCTGCTCCGGGGCGAACCCGACCTCGCCGCCCTGGTCGAGGACACTGCTGCCCGTGCGCACGCCGCCACGCACCCCGACCTGACGCCTGAGGAAGCCGCGATCGAGGCCGAGGAACGAGCCGCCATCCAGGGTGAGGCCGGGCTGCCACCGCAGACGGTGCCACTCGTGGGCCTGGCGGCCGGGTTGACGAGGGCTGCCAGAACCGAGCCCCGCGAGGTCGGGCGCATCCCCGACGACCCGGTAATCCGGGAGCACCTCGCGAGCCTGAGTACAGGCTGCTACGAGGCTTTCACGGCGGGCGAGGGTCGCAAGGTCGAGCGCTACACTCGGGCCGCACCCGAGGCGCCATGGCTCGGGCCGCTGCCCGTTCGAGCGCCATCGTTCCATGCACTCGCCACTGGATGGGTAGAAGGGCGCGAAGGCTGGTGCACCGGGTGCGGCCAGCCGAGCCGGTGGGTCGCCGATGAGCTGCCCGGAAGGGTCGGGCCACGGATGCGGCGCTGGTACTGCACGCGCTCTACGGCCCACCGGGGGCAAGGAAAGCCTGCCGCATGACCGCGCCCGAACCAGCGAAAGGTAGCCCCAATGCGTAAAGCCGCCCCGTCTGCATTGCCGCCGCCCGAAGCCGCCACCGCTGCCGAAGGGAAGGCGACTGCAATCGAGCGCGCCTGCAGGCTTGCCCCTGGTATGGTTGATCTCTTGGGTAAGATCGCGTTCACGCCCGAGCCGGCGCGTGGCACGGCCACCAGAGCGCGATGCGCCGTCGAGATTCTTCGAACGGCCGGCTTGATTGCCGCCGGCACGAGCGTGCCCGGTCGGGAGTCAACTGCCGATGAGTGACCCAAGGGTGGGGCGGGCG
>JBOHMN010000415.1:0-21470 GCA_050730175.1 Acetobacteraceae bacterium
CCTCCACACTCTGCACGACGTAGCGGTGCGCCCGCGTGGCCTTCTCCCCGGAGTGGACCACAGCCTGCACGAACTCCTCGACCGTCCCGGGCACGCGGCTTACGCACCTTGCACGGCGGAGCAGCTCGCCGGGCGTGGCTACGCGTACTGGGCGCTCGGTCACGTGCACGCACGGGAAATCGTAGGCCGGGATCCATGGATCGTTTTTCCCGGCAACCTGCAGGGTCGGGACATGGGCGAGACCGGGGCGAAGGGAGCGACGCTGGTCACGGTGCGCGACGGCGGCATCGCGGAAGTGCAGCATCGGGTGCTGGACGTCGTTCGTTTTGCGCGGACGGAGGTCAGTCTCAGCGGGGCCGAGGACGAGGATGCGGCATTCAGCCGCGCGCATAGCGCGATCGCCGGAGCATTGCGGGCGGCCGAGCACCGTTTGCTGGCTGTTCGCTGCGTGCTGCAAGGCGCAACGAGGGCGCACGGCGCGCTCAGCCGCAACCTTGCCGACACGCGCGAGAAGCTGCGCAATACCATCCTCGCTGCAGGGGGCGGGGATAGCGTCTGACTGGAACGGGTTGTTGTGGAGACGCGCCCGGCGCTGGATGTCGCCGCATTGTGCGCGCGGTCGGATACGGTCGGGCGGCTGACGCGTGAGATCGTAGCCGGCAGTGCCGCCGAGCTTGCCCCTACGGTGGGGGTGTGGATCGCGAAGCTTCTGGAGCGCGCCGGGCTTCCGCCCTCCCTCCTTGGCGAGAGCGACGCGGCGGTTCTGACTGCGTCAGGATCGCCGCCTCCCGAGCTGATCGAGCGGGCGAGGGCCATGCTGCTCGCGCGCCTGACGGATGCTTAGTGGTCCGGCTCTAACGCTTGTTGGCCATGGGGCGGCCTCTCGGGCCGGACCACTAGCTCTCTATTTTCAGTGGCATGCTTATCCCCTTACGTTTGCTGCCGTGGGCAGCAAACGACGGGGGCAGGACACTGGCCGATGCGTCTGATTTCCCTCGAGCTCACACGATATGGCAATTTTGCCAAGGATCGGATCGTCTTCGACCCGCAGCCGGGGCGGGTGAACCTGCTGTTTCTGCCGAACGGTGCGGGCAAGTCGGTGTTACGTGCGGCTTTCGGTGATCTCCTGTTCGGCATCGCGAGCCAGACCTCGATGGGGTTTCGTTTCGGCTACACGGGCATGCGCATTACCGCCGAGGCTATTGCACCGGACGGCGCGCGCGTCCTCTTGGCGCGACGCAAGGGCCAAGGCAATACGCTGATCGATGCCGCCGGCAATCCGGATGATTCCGGTCGCCTGGCGCGCCTGCTCGGGGGTAATGATCGCACGGTGCTCGAGCGGCTGTTCGCGCTCGATACGGAACGCCTGCGGCGTGGCGGGGACGAGCTTTTGGCAAGCAGAGGCGCGGTTGCCGACGCGTTGCTCGCGGCGGGTGGGCTCCGGGGGATCAAGGAGCTCTGCCGCTCGCTCGAAGAGGAAGCGGATGCGCTGGCTCCGGCGAGACGGTCGAAGGAAAAGCCGTTCTATCGGGCGCTCGATCAATTGCAGGAGGCACGCCGCCGTGCCAGGAGCGCCGAGCTCAGGCCCGAGGCCTGGGCGCGTATGGAGGAGGAACTGGCGGCGGCGGTGGGGCAGCAGGAGGCGGCCAACAAAGAAGTTGCCGGCGCTGCCAGAGAGATTGCGCGGCTGGAGCGAAACCTCCGCGTCCGCGCACCAATGGCAGAACGGGACGCCGCATGGGCCTGGCTCGCGGAGCATCCGGACGCTCCGGTCTTGGCACCGGCGCTCGACGAAAGGCTCGGCGAGGCGGTGGCCAAGCTCACAATTGCCCGCCGGGAGTTGCAGAACGAAGAGGAACGCCACGGCGAACTGGTGGCGGAACAGGACGGGATTGCCGTCGACGAGGCGGTGCTGGGCGCGGCGAACGAGATCGAACGCCTGGGTGAGCAAGCAGGTGCCGTTGCCAAAGCGCTGGAGGACATGCCGAAGCGGCGTGCCGATTACATGCGTTGCTTGCGCATATCTCCGAGCTGCTGCGACGCCTGGGCAGCGACCTTTCGCCGGAGCGGGCGGGTGAGCTGATCCCGCACCAGGCCGCGGAGAGTCGTGCCAGAAATCTGATTGCCAGGCATGGAGAAGTTGCGGCGGCGGCCGAGCGGGCGCCGCCGAGAATATCCGCCGCGTGGACCGCCTGCGGCACGCCGAGGAGCAGCGCACCGAAGCGGCGAGCCGCCTCCCCGCGATCGCTACTGCCGGGGTGGTTGCTGACGAGGAGGCGGTTGCCGCGGCCCGGCGCCATCGCGAGCGTGGTTGGGCCCTGATCTATCGTCTGGCCTTCACCGCGCAGCATCCAGAGGCGGAGGAGCTCCTTGCGTTCGCGGCGGGTCAGCCGCTGCCACTTGCCTATGAGCGTGCCGTACAGGCGGCGGATGCGCTCGCTGATCGGCGGGTACTCGACTCGGACCTGATTGCGCGCGCCGCGGAGGCGAGGCGCCTGTTGGCGGCTGCGGAACGGACGCTCGCGCAAGCGGGAAACGACGCGAGGCCGGCGAGGGCCGCGGCGGAGGAGGCGGAACGAGCCTGGCTGGAGGTGACTTTCGACCTGCCGCTCGGTGTCGCGCCAAGTCTTGAAGAGGCGCGTGCATTTCTTGCGGCACGCGCGCGCGTGATTGAGCAGAGGAGCGCTGTCGAACGCAGCGAACAGGCGGTGGCGCGCCTCGATGATCGCCACCATGCGTGCATCGCGCGGCTTGCTGCTGCGCTTGGCCGGACAACTGCGGGGGGGGACGCTGGCCAGCCTGTTGCGCGACGCGGATGATCGGCTCGCGGCGGCGGCCCGTGTCGCAACCGAACGGGTTGCCCTGGAAGCACGCCTCGGCGAACTCCATCGCGTGCACGAGGAGGCGGAACGAAACCTGGTGCTCGGGACGCGGAGAGAGGCTGCTTGGCGTGAAGAACGGCAAGCTGCCCTGGAGGAACTCAACCGGCCGGCCAGCGAGCACCCTGATGTCACCGCGGATATTCTTGCAGTTATTGCCGAGCTCGATCGGGAACACCGAGCCGCTCAGGAGCTCGCCGGACGGGTGCGCGCAATGCAGGACGACAACAGCCGGTTCACTGCCTCGGTCGAGGCTCTGCTTGCGCGGGTGGCGCCAGAGCTTGCGCAAGCCGACCGGGCGACACGCGAAACGCTCGCGGCTATTCGTGCGTTGCGCAAGCGGCTCGATGAGCAGCGTGCGCGCGCTGCACGGAGTGCTGACATCGAAAGACGACTCGCGCAGTCCGCGCGGCATCTGACAAGCTTGAAGCAACGGCTGGAGCAACGCGAGGCGGACCTGACAGCCGTGCTTGCCGAGATCGGTGCCGCATCGGTGGAAGATGCCGAGCAGCGGCTCGCGCTTGCGAGCGAACGTAGAGCGCAGGCAGAGAAGCTTGCGCGAGCGGAGATACGATTGCGTGAAGACCCTGATCGCGTGGCGATCGAAGCGCTCCGCGAAGAACTCGCTGAGCTCGGCTCCGACGAAGTCGCTGCGGCCCGGGTGGTTGCGCGCGCCAAGGCGGAGGATGCCAGTCGGGCTGTGCAGGAAGCGGCAGCGCGGGCGTCACGCCAGAAGCTCGAAATGGAGCAGCGCGCCACCGACGTCGCATATCAAACCGCGACTGCCGACCAGAAGGCGCACGTTGCGACAATCCGGCGGGTGCTGGAAGAGGCGATCATCGCGCGGCTTGCCGCGGGCCTCCTCGGGCGGGCAATGGAGAAGGTGGAGGAGGGTGGCGGAGGAGCGCTGCTCGCCCGCATCGGGGACTATTTCCGGACCCTGAGCGGTGGCGCCTACAGCCGGGTCGTTACTGAAGACAACGGCGATGGCAGCCGTGCACTCACGATGGTGCCGAGTGACCTGCCCGACGAGCAGAAGCGGGTCAGCGCGCTTTCCGAGGGCACGCGGGACCAGCTCTATCTGGCGCTCCGGTTGGCGGCGATCCAGGATCACGTAAAGACTGCGCCCGCCCTGCCGTTCATCGGCGACGATATCCTGCAGACCTCCGACGATGAACGGGCGACGGCGGCGCTTTCCGCACTTCTGGAATTCAGCCGGCACGTGCAGGTCATTCTGCTGACCCATCATCCGCACATTCTGCGTTTGGCTGCTGCGCTGCCCGGCGAAGCGGTGCACCTCTGCCGGATCGCGACACAGGAGACGGCCGAGGCGTAGAGCAGTATCGCCCCGACCGGAATCGCCAGATGCCGGTCAGGGCGATGAAATTACCCGAGAAAACAAACAGGGAGCATGTTCGGTCAACCTGAACATGCCCCAGGCCGCGACGCTGCGGGATGATGGCGGGGTCGCCGGATGGTCGCCTGAACACGATACCGACAGTCTCCCAGCCGGCAGACGTAACGGCCGCGCCAAGATCGTGACATCGTGCTGCAGCAAGCGTGCGCGGACTCGCCAACCGTTTCGCCCCACAACTATCCAGCTGTGATCTTCGGTTCGACGCACGCGACCAGCACTTCCGGCGTCCATGCCCAGGGCGTCATAAAATTTGCCTTATCGCCAACCGAAGCAGCAATCAGTCGCCGCGACGATGGCCTACCTTCGTGGTGCGGAGTCCCGCCGCTGAAGCGGGAGCCGGCGTCTGCACTGGGCCGGGGCCGCCGAGTGCGTCGGAGATCTGACGTGCCGCAGCGGCGAGCGCAGCTTGCAGCGGCTTGCGATCGATCGCAATGCCGCGCTGAGGCAGGAAGGGAACGGTCAGAGCCGCGACGGCGATGCCGTCAGCGTCGAGAATTGGAAAGCTCATATCGACGATTCCGTCGTGTACTTCGCTCGGCGCCGAATCGTAGCCGCGCGCCGCGATTCGTTCGAGCCGTGCGAGGAGCGGCCGCGCCGCTGCGAGCCCCTCGGCGGCGGCCATTCGTGCAGCACGATCGGCGCGGCGGTCTGGCGGCTGGCACGCCGCAAGCACGCGGGCGGAGACAAAGTGAGGAACGAAAGGAAAACTCGCGCCTAGCTGGATGCAAAAGGTCATGGCGAGGCTTGGTCGCTCTTCTGCGACCACGAGAATCCGATCTCCGTGCGCAACGACGAGGTGGCAGCTTTGACGAATCTGCTCCACCAGCTCCAGCATAACCGGCCGCGCCGCTTGCAAAACGCGGCGCAGGGGCGGGTGGCGGTTGCCAAGTTCGAAAAGCTTCAAGGTCAGGTGGTAGTGGCCGGTAACGACGTCGCGGACGACGTAGCCCCGGTCTTCCAGGACGCTCAACATGCGGAAGATCCTCGGGACGGATCGCCCCATGGCTTCGGCGAGAGCCTTCTGCCCGATACCGCCAGGCTGGTTCGCGAGCAACTCGAGGATGTCGAGACCCTTTTCGAGGGCCGGCGCGGCGTAGCGCGTGGCTGTACCCGCCGCGACTTTTTTATTGACAGGTCGTTGCAACGATTTCACACTTGAAAGTAATCAATCATATAAGAAAGTTCGTCAAGGATCGCGAAGCGTGCGGGAGGATGCCATGAAGTCAGTTGCGACGAGGAGTGTTCGATTGTTACGCGGTTCGCTGGAACAGCTCAGAATTCAGCGCCGTTTGTCCCGGAGCGTGCTCGGCGTTAGCCTGGCATCCGGGATGGAAAAGGGGGAACGGACGATGCAAAGCAAGTGGCTGGTCGCCGTGGCGGCAATCGGACTCGCCGCGGTTCCCTATTCGACCGCATTCGCCGCTGCAGCGTCCACTGCGACCGCAGGGGGTGCCCCGGCCCGATCGTTCACTGTCGGTTTGGCGAGCGAAGGTCTGAACGCTCCGTTCCCGGTGGCGATCGCCAACGGCGTCAGGGAAGTCGGCGCGGCCGATCATGTGAAGGTGATCGTGCTCGACGGGAAGCTGACGGTGACCGCACAGGAGGCCGATGTTCAGGACCTGGTCGCCGAGCACGTATCGGGCATCATCATCGATGTCATCGATCCCGGCGCGACGATCAAGATGATCCGCAGCGCAAATGCGGCCCACATCCCGGTCATGCTCGTACACGGTTACGCCGGATCGGGCCCGAAGCCGGCCTACCCCGGTGTTGCCTATGAGATCGACGAAAATGAGGTGCAAGCCGGCGTCGCGGCCGGTCATCTCGCGCTGGATGCTGCCCCCAAGGGCGGCCAGGTCGCCGTCATTACGGGCACTCCGGGCTACGTCGCGGTCACCGAACGCGAGGATGGCTTCAAGTCGGTGTTGCCGTCTCAGTTCAAGGTGGTTTCGGTGCAACCCGGTAATTGGACGGCGGTCGGCGGCTATTCAGCATGCGCGTCGATTTTCGAGGCGCACCCCAATCTGGCGCTCGCATACACGGAGTCCGACGACATGGCCCTCGGCTGCATGAAGGCCGTGGCGGCAAGCTCGGCGCACCCGAAAATCGTCTCGATCGGCGGCGAGTCAGAGCTCAAGGCGGACATCGCATCCGGGAAGGTCTACGGCACGATCTGCTACGAGCCGAAGACCGAGGGAGAGATGGTCATGAAGGCGATGGTGGCCGAGCTCACCGGCAAGGCCCATTATGACCGTACTGTCGTGTTTTACGATACCCCGAGCATTACCAAGGCGAACCTCGAGGACTGCGGCTGGCAGTGGTAGCGGGCCATGCAGAGGTCTCGGGCGTCGGCGCACTCCTTGCGGAGTCGGCGGCGACCGCGCCCCTGCTCATACTGGAGAACGTAACCAAGGTCTTTTCCAATGGGACCGTAGCGGTCCGCGGCGTCAGCATAACCCTGGGAGCCGGCAGCGTCCACGGTGTGGTGGGCGCCAACGGCGCCGGGAAATCGACCCTGATCAAGATCATCAGTGGCGCCCTCGAACGGACTTCGGGACGCATCCTCTGGAAGGGTCGGGAGGTTCACTGGTCCAATCCGAGCGAGCCGCTGCACGCGGGCATCGCTACCGTGCACCAGCACACGCCACTTGTGCCGACTCTGTCGGTCGCCGAGAACGTGTATCTAGGTGCCGGCGGCGGCTGGCGATGGAATGCTGCCGCCCGGCACGCTCAGCTCCTGCAATTGCTCAGTCGGCTCGCCTACCACGTCGACCCAACCATGTTGGTCAGCGAGCTTTCGGTGGGGGAGCGCCAGATGGTGGCGATGCTGAAAGCGCTCGCGGAAGAACCCTCACTGCTTGTCCTCGACGAACCAACGGCCTCGCTCGCGCACGAAGAACGCCGTCTCGTCTATCACGCCGTGCGACAGCTCTCTGCCGAGCTCGGGACAGCGGTCCTGTATGTTTCTCATCTGCTCGATGAGATCCTGCAATTGACAGATCATGTCACCGTTCTGCGCGACGGCCGCGTCGCGCTCGATCGGCCGACGCCGGAACTCGACGAGCGGCTCCTCGTACGCAGCATCGTCGGGCGGGAGAGCACTCGTCTCACCGGCGGCGTCGCGAACGGCGCGCTCACCGGTGCGCCTGTCGGCCTCGAGGTCGAGGCGCTGCAGTCACCGGGCAAGCTCGCGCCGACCAGCTTCGTCGTCCACCGCGGCGAGGTCGTCGGGATTGCTGGGCTGCTCGGGTCTGGCCGCTCGGAGTTGCTGCAAGCCGTCTTCGGTGCGGATCCCTCTGCGTCCGGCGCGGTGCGGGTGGGGGGCAGGCGCGCCCGGCTTTCTCCGGCCGCAATGGTCGCCGCCGGCCTCGTCATGGTTCCCGAGGACCGCAACCGTCAGGGGCTGATCGCCGACTGGGAGATCTGGCGCAACATCAGCCTTCCGAACCTCGAGCACCTCTCATGGCGCCGGTTACTGCCACGTCGCCAGCTCGAAATCCGTCGTGCCGACGAAGCGATCGCCGCGCTGTCGATCAAGGCGCCTTCGCCACATGCGTTGGTGCGCGAGCTCTCGGGCGGCAATGCCCAGAAGGTCGTGTTCGCCAAGTGGCTCTTCAAAGGCGTGAAGGTGATGCTGCTCGACGAGCCCACCGCCGGGATCGACATCGGCGCCAAGCGGGACATTCAGAAGCTGATCCGGCGGCTGGCCGACGACGGGCTTGCCGTCGTGATCGTGGATTCCGAGTTCGACGAGTTGCTGCTCGTTGCGGATCGGGTGCTGGTCATGCGTCGCGGCGCGCTGATCGGCGAACGATCGGCGGGCGAAACCGACGAGGAAGAGCTCGTGCGCCTGGCGAGCGGACTCGGATAAGTCTCGGGAAGCTGAGACCCGTCGTGACTATTGCAGCGCTCACTCGGCAAGCAATCTCCGGACCCAAGGCCGTGCTTGGTCTGCAGCGCGCGGGTGTTGTCTACGCCTTCGTGCTCATCATTGTTGCCTTCGAGGTGCTGACAGCAAGCAGCGGCTTACAGGGGCTGCTCAGCGTTTCCAACGTCCGCAACATCCTCGACCAGTCTGCGCTTGACGGCGTGCTGGTCATCCCCATGACGTACTTGCTGATCTCCGGCAACTTTGACCTTTCGATCGGTGCCACCGCCGGCCTGGCGGCCGGGCTCGGTTTGATGACTGCTAATCATGTCGGGTCGGCGGCGGGGTTCGTTGTCGCGATTGCGGCGGGATGCGCCGTCGGATTGGTGAACGGTGGCCTTGTACAGTGGGTCGGAGTCAACGCTTTCATTGTCACGCTCGGCACCCTGACGGCCGTGCAAGGCGTTCTGCTGATCGTCTCAAACGGTCAGACGATTCTCGCCTCGACCAATGAGTTCGCCGACATCGGCGGCGGCTTTTGGACGCTGTGGCGGGGTGTGCCGATCGCCATCGGCGTGCTGGCGCTGGCCGCCGCGGCTTTCCTCGGCTACCGGCGCGTCGCCGGCGCACAGGACAGCGTCGCGGCGGCAGCCAGGAGTTGGCGCGCGCTGACAGCGGCCTGCCTCGGCGTGTTGGCGCTGGTAGTCGGGGCTCTGTTCCCCGGCCTGCTGCGCGAGTCGCGCGAGACTTGGATCATGCTCGGCTACATGGCGGTCGCGGCACTGTTTCTCCGGTACACGGTGTTCGGCCGGCGCCTCTACGCGGTGGGGGGCAACGCTGAGGCGGCGCGACTCTCGGGCGTCCGTGTTTCGTGGTACCGCATCGGTGCTTTCGTGTTGTGCGGCCTCAGTGCAGGCTTCGCCGGGGTACTCTACGCAGGGAAGTTCGGCGCAGTAATCCCTTCGGCTTTGTCGACGGAGGAGCTGCCGGTGATCGCTGCCGCCATCCTCGGCGGAACCTCGCTGTTCGGAGGATCGGGCTACGTCGTCAAATCGGTGCTGGGTGTACTGATCTTGCAGACGCTGTCCAATGGCTTCGCGTTGCTCAACCTCGGCGCCAACCTGCAGTACCTCGTGCAGGGTCTTGTCATCGTCGCTGCAGCCGCCGTCTACACCGTCGGCGGCCTGACGCGGCGTGCGCCCCGGCTCACGCTTGAGGTGGCCGCGAGCGTCGCTGGCCGCAGCGATCCAGCCGAGCCCGTCGCACCGCCGAGCGTCGACGCGCGCCCGATCGTGCCGTCGCCGGCGAGCACCGAGTCAAGCCCGCACGCCCATGGGGACTACGGCCACGGTTGAAGGAAGCCGGAGGGAAGTTGGACCATCTTCCGACATCGCCGGGATTTGTTGGGTGGAATTTCAAGAGCTTCAACGGGATGCTCGACCGGCAGTTCGCGCCGACACGTCGCGCTCTCCCTGCCGTCGCTCAGCACACCGCGCAGGGGCGGCACCACGCCATGGGGGCATTGTGATGCACAAGTTTCGCGTTGCTGTACGGAAGTTCGGACCGCTCGAGAATGCGATCGTCAAACAGTGGCAATGCTTTATCGCCTCGCGTGACGGCGCGCCGGAGATCGAGGCCGTGGCATTCGACCTCGATCCGCTACACGAGGCATTGTTCGATCGCCGCGAGGCGGCGAGCGGAGGCTGGGATGTGGCCTTCCTCCCGACAGACTGGATCGCGGCGGCGCAGGCTGGCGGGTTGGTTGCCGATTTGCGCCCGCTGATGGCTCAGCGGCCGATCCCAGGTTTTCCCGAGGCATGGAGTCCGTCGCTGCTGCGACTGCAGGACTTTGCCGGCGGGTTCTGGGGAATGCCGTACCACGACGGGCCGCAATGCCTGATCTACCGCACCGACCTCCTCGGCGATATACCACGAACCTGGGATAGTTTTTACGCTTCGGCGCGGCGGCTGAACGATCCGGCGAGTGGACTGAGCGGCACGGTGCTCGCGCTCTACCCGGACGGACACAACGGGTTCTATGATTTCTGCGTCCAGCTCTGGACGCGAGGCGGCGCACCGTTCGATGATTCGGGCCGCCCGCAGTTGCAATCTGCAGAGGCAGTCTCGGCGCTCGACTTCATTCGTGGCCTTGCCGCCGATCGGAGTGCGACGCCGCCCGATGGGCGGACGATCGACAGCGTCGCCTCCGGCATCCGCTTCGCTGAAGGCCGCGTGGCGCTCATGGCAAACTGGTTCGGCTTCGCGACCTATGCGGCAACGGCGCCGGAAAGTCAGGTGAAAGGCCGGGTTGGCATTGCGCCGCTGCCACGCGGTGCGGGTGGGCCAAGCGTGTCGCTCAATGTGTACTGGATGCTTTGCATCTGCGCGGGCAGCCAGCAACGTGATTTGGCGTGGGAGTTCCTGCGCCATTGCGCGACGCCGGCGATGGACATGCTAACCACGACGGAAGGCGCAGTCGGCGTGCGCCGCTCCACCTGGACGGACGCTGAGCTGAACCGGAGCGTCCCATTTTACCATGAACTGGACGGGCTGCACGAAGTCGCGCGGACCCTGCCGCGGTTGCCACGATTGTCGGATGTTGCGCGCGCGATCGACGGCATGCTCGCGGAAGCGCTGACGACTGATGTGCCGACGCCAGAGGTGTTGGCGCGCGCACAGGCGCGCGTCGCGGCGATCGTCGCATGAGCCTGCCATCGCTTCGGCAGGCGTGGCCCCTGCCTGCCGCGCCGCGACCCATCGTGGTGATCGGTGCTGGGGGCATTGTCCAGGACGCCCACATGCCGGCTTATCGGCGTGCGAAATTCCCGGTGCTCGGCGTGTACGACATCGATGCGGAGCGAGCCCGCGCGCTCGCGTCGCGCTGGGGCATCGGCACGTTCAGGACGCTCGCGGAAGCGGCCGCGGAGGACGCGGTGTTCGATCTTGCGACCCCGCCCGGCGCGCACATTGAGGTGCTGCGTGCGCTGCCGGAAGGTGCGACTGTGCTGATGCAGAAGCCGATGGGTCGCGACCTTGGGCAGGCCACGGAGATTCTTACGCTGTGCCGCGCGCGGCACCTCACCGCGGCAGTGAACTTCCAGCTCCGCTTCGCGCCGATGATGCTTGCAGTGCAGGATGCCATCGCCCGCGGCCTACTCGGGGAAATCGTCGACGTCGAGGTGCACCTTAATCTGCTCACGCCCTGGCATCTCTTTCCATTCCTCGCGCATGAGCCGCGCGTCGAGATTGCGGTCCATTCGATCCACTATCTCGATTTCCTTCGTGCGATACTCGGCAACCCCACCTCGGTCAGCGCGCGCACAATGGGCCATCCGCGTCACGGCCTTGCGCAGACGCGCACGGCGGCGATTCTCGATACGCGGCCGGGCGTGCGCTCGGTGCTCTCGATCAACCACGATCACGATTTTGGCCGCCGCTTTCAGGCATCCGCCATCCGGGTCGAGGGCGCCAATGGTGCAGCACACGTCAAGCTTGGGCTGCTGCTTGACTACCCGCGCGGGGAGCCGGACGAGCTCTGGATCGCGACGGGCGGTGAGTGGGAACAGGTGCCACTGGCCGGCGGATGGTTTCCTGATGCCTTCATCGGCACGATGGCCAATCTGCAACGGCACGCCGCCGGCGAGGATGCGGCGCTCGTCACCTCGGTCGACGACGCCTGGCACACGATGGCGCTCGTGGAAGCATGTTTCGTGGCGAATGCTGCTCCCACCACGGCGGTTCAGGCGGCGCCGTGACCGCGGCGCTTCGCCAGCAGGATGTGGTGGCACGCCATCACCACCTCACCCTATTGGTTCAGCGCCTCGCAGGCCTCAATGAGACGGCCGTAATCCCGGCGCTTTGGGTTGGGTGCCATTTCACTCAACGTGAGACGGGTGTGAATTGTGTCGCCGATGAACACCGGCCGCGGGAAGCGCAGGTGGTCATAACCGTAGGTGGCTGCCAACGGATTGATCTCGCCGGCCGTCAACCCGATGCCGATCGCGAAAGCCATCGTGCCGTGCGCGATCCACTGTCCCCACTACGACGACTTCGTCATCTCGGCGTCCATATGGTGCGGGAAGAAATCGCCGGTGTGGCCGGCCTGAATGAGGAAATCTGCCTCGGTGATGGTGCGGCCGTGGGTGCGCCGGACTTCGCCGATCGTGTAATCCTCGAAGTAGCGCGGGCGCGCCATGGCCACCTCCTGTTTGCTGATGAAGGGGACGTATATCCGTAATGCCGATCGCCGCGGCAAGCGTGGAAGCGCGGCGATTCGCAACGCGACGGCCGATGCGTTTCCCGCGGACCCCACGGACATGCCTGTGGTGCATGCTGCGCGGTCGGCGTGTGAAGCGGGCAATTGGTTTTCTGGCAAGTTTGTCGCTGGTAAGGGCGCCCGCCAACTCAGCTGGGCAACCGGCGGAGCGATCTACGCGCCTCGCACGAATCTCGCCGGACGGCGGGAGATGGGACCATGCCGTCCGCGGCAATGGTCGGTGCTTCCCGCGCCACCTCAAGCCCGGGCTTTGGGAGAGGCGCCTGCCACGGGTGCGGCTTTTGTTAACGCGCGCGGTGCGGAAGGGACGTTGAATCGCCGGGCAGCGGCGGGGCCTTTGCAAGCCGGTTGCGCGACCCGATGTTGAGGCGGGCCATCCTGCCGATCGAGAGAAAGACCTGCGAGTGAAGATGCCGAACTATCAGTACGTTTATGTCATGCGCGATTTGACCAAGGCCTGGCCGGGGGGGCGGGAGCTCTTCCGTGGAATCACACTTTCTTTCCTGCCAGGGGTGAAGATCGGCGTTCTGGGGGTGAACGGCGCCGGCAAATCGACTCTGCTCCGGATCATGGCCGGGCTCGACCACGAGTTCGGTGGCGAGGCGTGGCAGGCGGAAGGAGCGAGCGTCGGGTATCTGGCGCAAGAGCCCGTGCTCGACCCTGAGAAGACGGTGGGCGAGAGCGTCGGAGAAGCGTTCGCCTCGCTCAAGGCCGAGCTCGCCCGGTTCAATGAGGTTTCGGAACGGTTTGCCGAACCGCTCGCGGAGGCGGAGATGGAGGCGCTGCTCGCCGAACAGGCACGCCTGCAAGAAGCGATCGACGCGGCGGACGGCTGGGAGCTCGATCGGAAGATCGAGATCGCGCTCGATGCGCTGCGCTGCCCGCCGGCGGAGCAAAAGATCGCCGTTCTCTCGGGAGGCGAGCGGCGACGGGTCGCGCTCTGCCGGTTGCTGCTGGAAAAACCCGATCTTTTGCTGCTCGATGAGCCGACCAATCATCTCGATGCCGAAAGCGTGGCCTGGCTCGAGCGAACGTTGCGTGAATATGCCGGCACGGTTCTGGTGGTGACGCACGATCGCTATTTCCTTGACAACGTGACGGGTTGGATCCTCGAGCTCGAGCGCGGGCGGGGCATCCCGTTCGAGGGCAACTATTCGTCCTGGCTCGAGCAGAAACGGGCCCGGCTGCTGCACGAAGAAAAGGAAGAAAGCGCGCGGGCGCGCGCACTCAAGGAAGAGCGGGAATGGATTGCCGCCTCGCCGCGCGCGCGGCAGGCAAAGTCGAAAGCGCGGATCGCTCAGTACGAGGCGATGCGGGCGGCTTCCGAGGCGCGCGCTCAGAACGGTGCGGAAATCGTCATTCCCTCAGGGCCGAGGCTGGGCAGCCTGGTGATCGAAGCGGAGAATGTAAGCAAGGCGCTCGGGCAGAGGATGCTGATCGAGAACCTTTCGTTCGCTCTGCCGCCGGGCGGGATCGTCGGCGTGATTGGTCCGAACGGTGCGGGCAAGACGACGCTGCTGCGCCTGCTGGTGGGCGAGGAAAAGCCCGACCAGGGGAATCTGCGGATCGGCGAGACGGTGAAGCTCGGTTATGTCGATCAGTCGCGCGAGTCGCTCAACGCGGAGAAGACGGTGTGGGAGGAGATCAGCGAGGGCCTCGATCAGGTCGTGCTCGGCAAGCGCACGATGCCGTCGCGCGCCTATGTGAGTGCGTTCAATTTCCGCGGTGGCGATCAGCAGAAGCGGGTGGGCAGCCTCTCGGGCGGCGAGCGCAATCGCGTGCATCTGGCGAAGATGCTGAAGGCCGGAGCAAACGTGATTCTGCTCGACGAGCCGACCAACGATCTTGATGTCGAGACGCTTCGCGCGCTCGAAGAGGCGCTGATGGCGTTTGCCGGCTCGGCCGTGGTGGTGAGCCACGACCGCTGGTTTCTGGACCGGCTGGCAACGCACATCCTGGCCTTCGAAGACGAGGGGCGGGTCGAGTGGTTCGCCGGCAATTTCCAGGATTACGAGGCGGACAAGGTGCGCCGCCTCGGTCAGGCTGCAGTCGAGCCGCATCGGCTACGCTATCGCCCGATTGCGCGTTGAAGGGGCAAACTGCCGCGACGCCGTGGCGGGTAGGGCGACAACCCTAGAGCAATATCGCCCTGACCGGAATCGCCAGATGCCGGTCAGGGCGATGAAATTGCGCGAGAAAACAAACAGAGAGCGTGTTCAGTCAACCTGAAAACGCTCGCGCCACCGGCTCCCGAACAGCCTGCGCACCCGGCCGGTATCCAAAGAAGGGGCTTGAGAAGAAGGAATGGGACCATGGATGCGCTGAAGGATCGCATACGGCGGGCGCTCCTCGATCACGCCCAAGCTGCGACCACGACGACATACCGTGATCTCGCCGATTTCCTCGGCCTGGCGCCGCCGCAAACCATTCATCGTGTCACCGATGCGCTCGAGCTCCTGATGGCCGAAGACGCCGCGGCGGGCCGTCCGTTGCTCGCCGCACTTTGTCTCAGCAACGCGCAACCCGGCGTCCCCGGTCGTGGCTTTTTCCTGACTGCGCAGGAGCTCGGAATCTTCGACGGTGACCCCGCGGGTCCGGAGGCCGCCTCTTTCCATGCGCAGGAACTCGCGCGCGCGGTGGCGTTTTATCGCGGCGATCGGGGCTGCGTTCCCGGATAGGAAGTCCGGGCGGGCCGCGTCAGACCGGCAGGCGGATACGGGCGCGGAGGCCGCCGAGTGGGCTTTTTTCGAGCATGATCTCGCCGCCGTGGGCGCGGACGATGTCGCGGGCGATCGCGAGCCCAAGGCCGGTGCCGTCGGCCGCGCCGCTCTCGAAGGGGCGGAACACGCTCTCACGCCGCTCCGGCGGGATGCCCGGGCCGTCATCATCGACTGTCACCAGCACGCTGCGGCCGGACTGCGTGGCGGCGGCAAGGGCGATGCGGCGGGCGTGGCGGCGGGCGTTGTCGACGAGATTGGTGATGGCCCGGCGGACGGCATCGGGGCGGAGCGGGAGGGTCAGGTTGTTGGGCGCTTCGAGCGTGACCTCGGCGCCGGCACGGCGGGCGCCATCGGCCACCTCGGCGAGCATCAGCGAGAGGTCGACCGGGCGCACCTGCTCGGAACCCTCGCCGCGGGCGAAGGCAAGATAGCCTTCGATCAAGCGCTCCATTTCTTCGACATCGGTAGTCATCGCGGCGACGTCGGCGGCGAGCTCGGCGCGGACCGGCAGGATCGCGAGCGCCAGGCGGAGGCGGGTGAGCGGCGTGCGGAGGTCGTGCGAGACGCCGGCCAGCATGTCCGTGCGCTGGGCGAGGTAGCGGCGGATTCGTTCCTGCATCCGATTGAAGGCCGAACCGGCGCGGCGCACTTCGGCGGCGCCTTCCGGTTTGATCGGACCCTCGTCGCGGCCCATGCCGAATGCCTCGGCGGCGGCGGCCAGCCGGCGGATCGCGCGTACTTGGTTGCGCATGAAGAGGGCGGCGATGGCGAAGACGAGGATCGAGGTGCCGACCAGCCAGACCAGGAAAACGTAGATGGTTCCTGCGTACAGCCGCTTGTGCGGCACGTCGATGGAAAGCACCCCGTCGGGGAGCTGTACTTTGAGGAGGATCGGCCTGGGATTAGGGGCCCATTGGATGGTGAAAGGCCGACCGACGAGCTGGCGCATCGCCCCGGAGAGATCTTCATCGGTCGGTCCTGGAACCGAGGGCAGCGGCTCACGGGCGAGCTCAGCGCCGGGGTGGAAGCGCATGTGGAGTTCGAGATTCCGCGCGCTGAAATAAAGGATCGCCTCGCGGTCACCGGCGTCTGGGAAACGGTCGAACAGGTGGGCGACGAAGGCGACGTCGCCGGCGACGGCGCCGGTGAGACGGCGAGAGATCAGGCTGAGGTGGCTGCCATAGAAGATTTGCAGCGCGACCGCCTCGAGCAGCACGAGCGGGACGAGGATCATCAAGAGGCTGCGGCCGAGCAGCGAGCGCGGCAGCACGCGGCGGAGCAGGCGCTCCCAGGCCGGAGGGGCGACGCGCACTCTGCTATCCTTGGTGCGTCGTTCGCGAGCCTAATATGCTGAATCGCACACGGGGAATACGCCGTGTCGCGTTATGACGAGGTTGCGGCAGGCGCGGCAATCCAGGTGCGGCGCCGCGTTGTGGCCTGCTTTCCGCCACGTCGCTCTGCTTCTCGCGGCTGAAGGCTTCGCTCGCAACGACGGCTCCTTTGAGACACTCATACACGACGGTGGGTACCTAGCTTCCGGGTTTCAGGACGTAGCCGCGTCCGCGCACGGTGTGGAGGAATCGCGGTTCCCGCGGATCGGCTTCGATCTTGCGTCGGAGGCGCGTCACCTGCACGTCGATCGCGCGTTCGCTTGCGTCGTCCATGCCGAGCGCGGCTGCGATTTCTTCGCGCGAGAGCACCTCGTTTGGCTGGCGAGCGAGGGCGACGAGGAGCGCTGCCTCGCCGCCGGTGAGGCGAATGGTGCCGGAGTCGGTGCTGAGCGTGCCGCGCTCGGGATCGAAGACGGCGGGCCCGAGGCGGACCGGGCCGGTTGGCGCAGCAACCGGGGCGGTGCGCCGCAGCAAGGCACGCATGCGGAGCACGAGCTCGCGGGGATCGAACGGTTTCGGCAGATAGTCGTCGGCGCCCGCCTCGAACCCGGCGACGCGGTCATCCGGGGCGCCGCGCGCGGTAAGCAGCAGGATCGGAATGCGTCCCGGGCGGTCACGATGCAGGGACTCGACGAGCGCGAGGCCGGATTCGCCTGGCATCATGACGTCGAGCACGACGAGGTCGGGCTTGAGGAAGCCGAGCCTTTCGCGCGCCTCGGCGGCGTTTTCCGCGGTCGTGACGCGGAAGCCGTGTTCGGCGAGATAGCGGGCGAGCAAGCCGCGCAGCCTCGCGTCGTCATCGACGACGAGGACGTGCGCGTCCTCCGTCGTGGCAAGTTGCGGCTCAGGCCGGGCGGGCACGAGGCTCGTGCGCCTCTCGCTCGGCGCCATCCATGTAACTCTGGGCGTCATGCTCCATGATGCCGCGCATGACACGGCGGAAACCTTCGACGGCCGCGCCGCCTGCTTCGCGATAGGCGCTGGCCAGGCGCTCGCGCTGGCGCTCGAAGAGCTGCCGCTCGAGGCCGGCTCCGGCCTGCGTCAAGGAAAGCCGCCGCCGGCGACGATCGGAGCGACCGGGAGTTTGAACGACGTAGCCGCGGCCGATCAGGGTCGAGAGCACCCGGGCGAGCGATTGCTTGGTGATGCGCAGAATAGCCAGCAGTTCGCTCACGCTGATGCCCGGGTTGCGGCCGATGAAATGCAACGCGCGGTGATGCGCGCGACCGAGGCCGAGTTCGGCAAGCACGCGATCGGCGGCGCAAGTGAAGTCGCGATAGGCGAAGAAGAGGATATCCTGGGCAAGCCGCATTTCTTCTTCACGCAGGAAGAGCAGGTTCGCCAAGGATTTGCTGTCAGGGGCGGAACCGGGGTGAGGGCGGGAAGGCGGCTCGACTTTGCGATCGGACATGGCTGGCATACCCGGACCATTACGGCAGCGTCATTGACGTAATATGCGCTCGCTTCTACCGCTCTGCAAGCCTCGGCGGTGATATTCCAGGGGAGAGGTTGATGGCGCTCCTTCCGTTCGATGACCGTGACGGAATGATCTGGCTGGATGGCCGGATGGTTCTGTGGCGGGAGGCGAAGCTGCACGTGCTGTCACACGGGCTGCATTATGCGAGTGCGGTATTCGAGGGCGAGCGGGCCTATGGCAGCACGGTCTTCCGTTTGCGAATCCATACCGAGCGGCTGCAAAATTCGGCGCACCTGCTCGGGTTTGCGCTTCCCTGGAGGGCCGATGAGATCGCGCACGCAACGGATGCGGTGCTTCAGGCGAACCAGCTGAGCGATGCCTACGTGCGGCCGATTGCCTGGCGTGGTGCAGAGCAGCTTTCGGTTGCCGCGCAACAGACGAAAATCCATCTGGCAATCGCGGCGTGGCCTTGGCCCAATCTGTTCGCGGCGGAGCGCATGCGTGGCGTCAGGCTGGGGATTGCGAAATGGCGCCGGCCGTCGCCGGAGACCGCGCCAACGGCTGCCAAGGCGTCGGGGCTCTACATGATCGGCACGCTTGCCAAGCACGAAGCGCAGGCGGCGGGTTTGGACGACGCCCTGATGCTCGACTGGCGCGGCCAGGTTGCCGAGGCGACGGCGGCGAATATTTTCCTCGCGATCGATGGGGCTCTTCACACGCCGACCCCGGAGGGCTTTCTCGACGGCATCACGCGGCGGACGGTGATGAGTCTCGCCCGGCGTCGGGGGATCCGGGTGGTTGAGCGGGCGATCATGCCCGACGCGCTCGCGGCGGCGAGCGAGGTGCTGCTGGCGGGCACTGCGGCAGAGGTGACACCGGTGCGCGAGATCGGTCCGCATCGGTACATGCCGGGGCAGATCAGCGAGGCGATTGCTGCGGATTATGCCGCGCTGGTGCGCATGCCGCCGGAGGAAGTGGCGCGAAGGGCGGCATGAGAGCGCCCGGCTGCGGTAGGACCCACGCGCCGCTCGTTGCATGCTCGCTCTGATCAAGCGCTGCGGGAATGGCGTGCTGGGCTGCTGCTCGGGCGGCTTGTCTGGCGGCCCGGAGTGCGCGCTTCCGATATCGCTTCGGCGATGGCGTGGCGAAGCTTGGCTTCGTCGAACGGCTTCTCCAGCCAGACGAAGCCGGGGTCGGAAGCGGGATCGGCGTCGCGCCCGGAGATGATCAGCAGCGGCAGGTCGGGCCGGCGGGCGAGAAGCTCCTCGGCAAAGTCGATCCCGTCGGCGTCGGACAGACCGGCATCGGTGATGACGAGCTCGGCATCCTCGGCGAGCGCGCGCGCCTCTGCCGCGGAGCCCGCAGTGTGGACGCTGTGCCCCATCAAGCCCAGCAGCTCGGCGATGGTTTCCCGGACCATCGCTTCGTCGTCGACGACGAGAATCCGGAGGCCCGGTGGAGCAACCAGGCGCACTCGCTCATTCGCTGCGGCGACGATCGCATCAAGGATGCCCTCGGCCAGCGCGCTGCGGGTCCACGGCTTTGGCAGGAGGCGAGCTGACGGCCCGAGCGCCTCGGTGCTGAGCTCCGGGTTGTCCGTGTAACCGGTGGTGAAGAGCACCGCCAAACCGGGCAGCATGCGTCGCGCCGCCCTGACCAACTCGGCAACGCCGAGGGTGCCCGGCATCACCATGTCGGTGAAGAGGACGTCGGGGCGGGCGCCGGCGTTGAGAAGCTCCATGGCCGCGTCGGCGTTTTCTGCATCCACCGTGCGGTAGCCGAGATCCCGGAGCGTGCCCACGGCAACGGTCCGGACGGCCTGATCGTCCTCGACCACCAAGACCAGCTCGCCCACCGCAGACGGCGGCAAGGGGCGGTGCTCGACCTCGGTGAGGGCGGCATGCGTGCGGGGCAGGTAGAGCCTGACCGTAGTGCCCTCACCCGGGGCGCTGTCGATCCGGAAGTGGCCGCCGCTCTGGCGGATCAGGCCGTAGACCATCGAAAGGCCGAGGCCGGTACCGCGGCCGCCACCCTTGGTGGTGTAGAACGGATCGGCCGCGCGGGCGATCTGCTCGGGGGCCATGCCGTGGCCGGTGTCGGCGACCGCAATCATCACGTACTGGCCGGGGCTCACCTCGGCATGATGGGTCGCATATTCCTCGTCGAGAACGCGGTTGGTGACGATGATGACGAGACGCCCGCCGCGCGGCATGGCATCGCGCGCGTTCAACGCCAGATTGAGGATCGCGTTCTCGAGCTGTTGCGGGTCGGTGCGGACGGCCCAGAGGGTTTCGCGTTCGTCGATGGCGAGCCTGATCTCGTAGGTTTCACCGAGCGTGCGGCGCAGGAGATCGGCGGTGCCACGCACCAGCTCGCCCGGCTCGATGACCTCGGTGGCGAGCGGCTGGCGACGGGCGAAGGCGAGCAGGTGCCGCGTCAGGTTGGCGCCGCGCGCGACCCCGGTCATTGCTGCGTCGAGCCGCATCCGGACTGGCGCATCTGCCGGCAGGCGGCTGTTGAGCTGCTCGAGATTGGCCGAGATCACCTGCAAAAGGTTGTTCATGTCGTGCGCGATGCCGCCGGTGAGCTGGCCGAGCGCGTCCATACGCTGCGCCTGGCGCGCGATCTGCTCGGCCTCGACGCGCTTGCTGATATCGGCGACACCGAGAATTTGCCCGCCATCCGGCAACGCACTGCGCCAGACCTCGAGCACCCGGCCCTCGTGCTGGATTTCGGCGACGATTGGCTCGGCCTGCGGTCGGGGCTCATCGAGCAGCGGCGGGAACCAGTTCGCGGCGGCGGCGGCAAAAGCGCTGAATGGGGTGCCGGCTTGCGCGAGCTCGGCCGGGAGGTCGGTCGCCGGAAGGAATGCCTCGTTGCACAGCACCAAGCCGTCGTCGCGATCGAACACGGCCACACCGTCACGGATATGGTCGATCATGGCGGCGAGCCGTTCGCCCTCGCGGCGCAACGTCTGCTCCACGGCGAGCAGGCGACGGCGACTGGCGAGCCCGCCGAGCAACGCGAGGGTGAGCAGGCCGAGTGCGGTTGCCGCGGCGATCAGGATCAGCGCCAGGCCGGTGCGCTCGTCAGTGCGGAATCGTGCCATGTGCAGATTTCGCTCTGCCTCAGCGGCGGCTTTCGCCCCGGCGACGGCGGTTGCCAGTGCCCCGTGACCTGCTTGTGCAGGGCCGGCCCAGCTGGCGCCGCCCGGCGCGCGGAGCGCCGCGGTGCCGGGGCTTTGCATGACTTGGGTTGCGGCAAGCAAGAGCGCGGTCAGCCGATCTTGCGTGAGCAGCCCGAGGAGGCCCATCTGCGGGGCGATCCAGGAGCCTCCGCGCGTGGCAGCGAGGAGGCCGCGATAGATTCTCCTAGCCGAGAGTGCCGCCGTTTGCAGGCGGGCAAAGTCTGCGGGACGGCGGAAGAGAAGCACGTCGCGCCCACTGACCTCGGCGGTCAAGACGGCAGCGGCAAGCGCACTCGCCCGGTCGTAGATCAGGTG
>JBOHMN010000416.1:0-3215 GCA_050730175.1 Acetobacteraceae bacterium
CCGAGCAGACGGCGATGATCAAGAGGATCGGCGAGGCTCACTCGGCGATACTCCGCGACATCAAGACCGATACCGAGAAGCTGCTGGCTGGCCAGGATGCGATAGCAGACGCCAACGACCTCCGTCATCGCGAAGTTCTGGAAGCAATCGCGCGGGACAATGGCGTCCCGGAGCCACCACTCCGCGCGGTGCTGCAAAAGCTTGGCGAAATGCGCGTGCCCATGGCGGAAATTCCGGCGCGACTTGACGCCGCGGCCAATGAACTGATCCGGCTGCGCGCCGATCTTGCGCGATTCCGCAATGATCGCCCGGAGTTCGCGGCGATCCGGGACCGTGCATCCGCGCTGATCGACCAGGGCGAATTCGATGCGGCACGTGCCGCGTTGCGAGAGGGGCGCGGTGCGGCCCGCGCGTTACGGGAACAGATAAGCCGGTCGGAAGCGGGGTTTCTCGCGGACGAGGCCCGCATTGACAGGTTGCAACTCAGCTATGACGCGG
This sequence comes from Acetobacteraceae bacterium, assembly GCA_050730175.1. GTDB lineage: Bacteria > Pseudomonadota > Alphaproteobacteria > Acetobacterales > Acetobacteraceae > JAKAWQ01. The sequence continues at coordinate 499 of JBOHMN010000416.1, forward strand.
CCTGCGAGAAATTCAAGGAGGCCGCGTGGCTCGATCCCGGCGATTGCTGGATACAGATCGAGCTGGGCGACCTTTGGATGCTTTTGGGTTCGCTCGCTGATGCCCGGGTGGCCTTTCGCGCGGCACTGAAAGCAGCCGCCGGGAGTGGGGATGACCGCGACCTGTCGGTGTCGCACGATCGGATCGGCGACGTGCAGCAGGCGCAGGGCGACCTGGCGGTGGCGCTGGCCAGCTACCAGGCCTCGCTCGCGATTGCCGAGCGTCTGGCGAAAGCGGACCCCGGCAACGCCGGCTGGCAGCGCGACCTCGCATTGAGCTACGGCCGTGTGGCCATGGTCGAAGCACAGCAGGGCGCACCCAACGACGCACTCAGTGGTTTTCAGCAAGGACGGGAAATCATTGCGCGGCTTTCGCAGCAGTCGCCGAACAATGCGACGCTACACAACGACCTTACATGGTTCGATGGGCAAATCGCCAAGCAAGGTTGAGTTAGGCTGTTGCGAAAGTTAAGAATTTCGGGCATTTTACGCGCCCTTGATATTTCAAGGGGTTGCGCGTTCCGTAACATGTGCCCGAAAAGAACCCGCGAAATCACCCCTCGGCTATGCCCGCGTCAGCACCTACGGCCAGACGCTTGCGACGCAGCTTGACGAGCTACGGACGGCGGGCTGCGCCAAAATTTACCGCCAGAAGGTGACCGGCGCGAACTATTGAAGCTGTTGAAAGCTATCGGCCCCGGCGACGTGGTGACGGTGACGCGGATCGACCGGCTGGCGCGCTGGACCTTCGATTTGTTCGCCGTCGCCAAGCAGATCGTGGACGCCAAGGCCCAATTCCGCCCACTGGCGGAGCCGCGGGCCGACACAGCTACCAGCACCGGGCGCCTGATGATTGCCGTCCTTGGCGGGCCGGCGGACGTGGAGCGCGCCCTTATCAGGACGCGGACGGCGGAGGGGCGCAGCCGGGCGAAGGCGCGCGGCCAGCACATGGGCCGACCGCCGAAGCTCGCGCCTCGGCCGACAGCCTTGGCCACACCGTTAAATGGACGAAACGATCGAGCAGCTCGCGCCAGGGCGTCGAAACGCTGGATGTGCTGTGCCCTGGGTTCGCGGTCGATTGTCTGGAAACGCTGGAGGAGGTCGCGCTGCGCTACCGCACGGTATTCCTGACCAACGGCGGCAAGCAGTTCCGCTACATTTCTGCACTCAATGCCAGCACCACGCATGTAACAGCGCTCGCCAATATTGCGACGCGGCAGTTGGCGGGGCGGGTGTGAATTGAGTCACCTGTCGAGCCGGAATCTCGATGGTGCGATTTCGCGCCGTTCCAGCGTCGTAGTTAGCGTGAATCGATGAGCAACTGTGACCCTTTCAATTCTTCCAGACAATACTTCCGGCACTGGAGGGTGGCCTCGTCGGTCCCGATTGAGTGTTCGTGAATGGGCTCAGGCACTGCGCCGGGCTGCGTAGTCTCGACTACAGCTTGATCTTCGTCGGCAATCTTGCCGTTCATCCTGGCAAAGATGAAGTTGAGCATACCGTTGCCCAGAAGGCTTCGGGATCCTCCGATGATGAGCCGCGTGCTGCTCTGGCCGGTCGGTATCACCAGCGCGTGGATTCGCGGGTGCTTTCCGGGAATGGGTATGTGCAGCACCATGATGCTGGGACGGTAAAATTCGATGCCGCTGCCGCCATCGATATCATCCAGCACGGCACGCGCCCGACCGCCCCAGTCTGTGTCCTCCCACTCGATGCGCATTGCCGAGTGGTCCGCCATCCGGCGTTTGAGCGAACGGCCAATCGAGTTGCAGCGGATAGAGGGTAAGTGGGGAGCGTCAAGCATGTGTTCCATCACTCTGGATCAATGGACGTTCCAATCTCTCCCGACGTAGGTTCGCGATACATCCCGATTGACCAGTGCATCCGGCACCGTTGGATCTTGCGCCGGGTCGTGACCCGTATAGAGGCGGATAAGCGCGCCCAATTCCCTGACCGGAAACGCCTCCGCACCCAGTCGCTGCCGTTTGGCGTCGGCGGGCAGAGGTACACGCTGGTTCTCGCCTGCGCGATCAAACTGCCACCCGTGAAATGCGCACTCGATACACCCGTTTGGCGTCAACCGCCCCAGCGACAGGCGCACGCCGCGATGAGGGCATTGATCCGGAAGGGCGGCTGGTGTGCCATCCGGAGTTCTGAACAGCACGACATGCTCGCCTGCGCTGGCAGCCGGCAAAAGCCTGGCGCGCACGGGTCGGCTTTTCACGAGCGGCGTCCATACACCTGCAAAGCCTTTGGACGATGCGACGCGCATCGGTTTCACCCCAAGAGCTGCTTTGGGGCAACGTGACGGGGGTAACGAGTGTCTCAAAATGGCGGGCTCCGGTCCTTCGCAAATGGCAAAGCGCCGGCAGTAATCATGAGCAACGCTGTGATCAGGGTCTACCGGAACTGGCACTGGAAGACGCAGTTCTGCTGTCGCCTACGCCCCATAGCGCGGAAAATTGCGTGCCATTTTTCGCTGAAAGTCACAGGCATCACACGCCAGGGCTCGTCGGAATCGTTGTTCGTCCAGAACAACCGGCCGCCCCTTGGACGCTCGGATTCCCGTTGGCACGGATTGTGAGCACAAGCGTCCGTTAGCGGGCACGAGCGCCGATGATTGCGAGCGCCTACAGGTATGGGCCCGCTGGGGCGCAGAGCGGGCGCGGGCGGCGGCGC
>JBOHMN010000417.1:0-3044 GCA_050730175.1 Acetobacteraceae bacterium
GGCTTCTCGGCCGAGCTCGACCGGCTCTACCGGCAACGCGTGCTCGCGAGCCGGCTGTTCGAGAACACGTATTTCCTGTCGGTCGTGGTCTCGCCGCGCAATCCGCTGGGAGGTACGCTCGGCGCACGGCGGGCGAAGCGCGTCCTGGCGCGGATGCGCAAAGGCAACGGCTCGCGCGAGCTGCTGGCGCAGATCGAGGACATCTGGGGCACGCTTGCCCGCAGCCTCGAAGGCTACGAGCTCGGCCGGTGCGGGCTCCGCGTGCGAGGGCCGGCGCAGTTCTCCGAGATCGCCGAGGCGCTACGGCTGATCCTGACCGGCGAGTTCCTCCCGGTGCCGCTGGTGAGCGGGCTACTCGGCAACGTCATCTATACACCGACCGCGTCATCTTCGGTCGGCGGGCCTACGAGATCCGCTCGCCCGGAGCGTCACGCTACGGCGCCTTGTTCGGCTTCCGCGAGTATCCGCCTGCGACCTGGCCGGGCATGCTCGCCTCCATCCTGGCGCTGCCGTGTCCACTCGTCGTTTCGCAAAGCTTCGGCTTCCTGGCCCGGCCCGACAGCCTCGCCATGCTGGGCTTGCGCGAGCGGCAGATGGTGGCCGCCGGCGACAAGGCCGTCTCGCAGATCGAGGGCCTGGCGGACGCGCAGGACCAGGTGGCTTCGAGCGAATCGGTGATGGGGACGCATCACTTCTCGCTTGCTGTCTATGCCGACAGCCTCGCGGATCTCGACCGGCATGCCGGTGCGGCACGTGCCGAGCTCGCGAACGCCGGCGCCGCGGTGGCCCAGGAGTCTCTGGCGATGGAGGCGGCGTATTTCGCGCAGCTCCCGGGCAATCTCGGCTGGCGGCCGCGGCCGGGCGTGATTTCCTCGCGCAATTTTTCCCACCTTGCCGGCTTCGATGCCTTCGCGCGCGGAAAGCCAATCGGGCGTTGGGGTCCGGCGATGATGCGGTTCAAGACAACCGCGGCGACCCCTTACGATTACGTGCCGCACGTCGGCGATGTCGGCATGGTCGCGATCTTCGGCCGCATCGGCGGCGGCAAGACGACCTTCCTTTTGTTCCTGCTCGCGATGTTCGACCAGTACATGGCCGCGCGCGGCGGCACCGTGGTGTTCTTCGACAAGGACCGCGGCGGCGAATTGCTCACCCGCGCAGTGGGCGGGCGCTACCTGATCGTCCGGGCAGGGGAGGGAAGCGGCCTTGCGCCGCTCCGAGGCCTCGACGACACGCCGGCTTCTCGCGCCTTTCTGGTCAAATGGCTGAAGACGCTGATCGTGCTCGACGGCCACGGACCGTTGCCGCCGGAGGACGATGCGCGCCTCGCCCACGGCGTGGCGGCCGTGCTGCGGCTGCCGCCGGCGATGCGCACCCTGGAGGGACTTCGCCAGTTCCTCGGCTGGCGCGATCCGAAAGGAGCAGGTGCGAGGCTCGAACGCTGGTGCCGGAACGGTTCGCTCGGTTGGGCCTTCGATGGCGAGCGCGATGACGTGGCGCTCGATGCCGGCATGGTCGGCTTTGATCTGACGGCGATCCTCGGCGATCCGACGATCGTCGAGCCTGCGGCGCATTACCTCCTGCACCGCATCCGTACCGTCGTGGACGGGCGGCGCTTCGTCCTCTCGTGCGACGAATTTCGTGCCTACCTCGCCAACCCTGAGTTCCGCGAGATGTGGGAAGATTTCATGCTGACGGTTCGCAAGAGCAACGCCGTCCTGCTGCTCGTGACCCAGCAGCCGGAGCACGTGCTCGGCTCCACGCTCGGGGCGACGCTGGTCGGCCAGTGCCTGACCAAGGTGTTCTTCCCGACCCCGACCGCCGACGAGAAGGTCTATCGCGAGCAGCTCCATCTGACGGCCGGCGAGCTCCGCGCCATCCGCGAAGAGATGCTGCCCGGCTCGCGGCAATTCCTGATCAAGCGCGAGACCGGCTCTGTGATCGTGGATTTCGATCTCTCCGCAATGCCGGAGTGCATCGCCGTGCTTTCCAGCCGCGCCAACACGGTCAGGCTGGCCGAGCGGCTGCGGGCTGACGCCGGAACGGACGATCCGGCGGCGTGGCTGCCGGAGTTTCTCGCACGGTTCCACGAGGCGGTGGATTGAAGGAGACGCCGATGCGCGGATTTTCCTGCTCGCTCGCGGTTGGGACCTTGCTCGCCGGCCTTGCGATGCCGGTGGCTGCCCGGGCGCAGATGGCGGTGATTGACAACGCCTCACTGGCCCAGCTCGTCAATGCAGTCCGGACAGCGCAGCAGCAATACCAGGAGCTGGTACAGAGCTATCAGCAGCTCCGGGCGACCTATCAGGCGCTCGCCCAGGCCGTGAACCCGAACCAGTGGGCGCAGCAGCTCGAGCAGACCTTCCTGCAGGACCCGGTGCCGAACACGAACGTGCTGCCCGGGCTCCTCGAGGGACTGAGCCCGCCGAGCGTGCTTGGTGGCAACCTTGGCAGCCTGGCGCAGCAGTTCCTGAAGCAGAACCAAGTCTATCAGCCGCCCGGCCAGGACTTCCAGGCAACGCAGATCCGGAACGCGGCGTCTTCGACCGCGAACATCGAGGCCGTCGCAACCCAGAACCTGCAGTCGCTGCAGGAACGCGAAGCCGCCCTCGCAGAGCTCCAGGGCCAGCTCGGCTCGGCGACGACACTCCAGCAGGTAGCGTCGATCCAGGCTCGCCTCGTCGCTGAGCAGAACTACGTCCAGGCGCAGACCGCGCAGGCCGAAAACCTGCAAATCCTGGCCACCGAGCAACTCGCGCAACAGCGTGAGGCGCAGGATCAGGCGGCACGGCAGAGCGCGGACCAAGGTATGCGAGATGACTGCGCCGCTCTGGCGCAGCTCGGCGCCACCAACCCGGGGTGCCAGTGATGTCGCGAACGAAGCTGATTGGCGCCCTCCTCATGGCACTGGCGATTGGTGCCATTGGCGTCGTCGTCGTTCATGCCGAATTCTTCGGCAACACCACGGTCGTCAACAGCAAGAGCACGGTCGTAGCGCCGAGCCAGGGATGGCTCGAACGTCATATCCGCGCTGCGGACCAGAC
>JBOHMN010000418.1:0-1942 GCA_050730175.1 Acetobacteraceae bacterium
CGACCTCGTGAGGCAGCTCAAGATATTGGCGATGGACTGGCGCGTCACGGCGAGCGCCCTGATCGGCGAAGCCGTCCAGGAATGGCAGTCGCAGCAGGCGACGGACCCGAACCCGGGGACGCCGCCGCGATGAGTAGGCTCGAGGAAATTACTCCCAACGCGTCGCTCGGCGGCGTACTGCCAAACGCCCTGGTCACTGTCGTCGGCGTGCAGTGCCGTGGAGCTTCGACGGCGACGGCGCCCAGTTCAGGCTGGTCTCGGAGGCGCCCGGAAGCAAGGTTACAGGCATTCACTCTCATTAATTCACTGATATTAATTGAGATTAATGAAGATCGGTTTTGACGAGCTTCGGCAGAAATACTATAGGTAGCATCAGCCTGGCCGTCAGGCTCATAACCTGAAGGTCGTAGGTTCAAATCCTACCCCCGCAACCAATTTTGTATACTCGACCGGAAGGCCGCTCTCACCTAGCGGCCTTTTGGCTTTTGTGGCTAGCGACAGGATGCCGGCCAAGTGGCCGTGCAGGTCGATGGTCAGGCTTTTGCCGCCTTCCGTGTCTGTTACCGGTGTCAACACGACCTTATCGACCAGCTTGCGGATGATATCCGCAGCCCCTGCCTGCGCGTGCTCATCGGCCAGCGCCTCGCGAAGCTGCGCGATCTGGTCGCGGTAGTAATTCGCCATGTTGGGATGAATGAGGACCGGGTTGTCCGTCGCGTCCCTGATCCGCGCTTCGGTCTCCAATTTGCGATTCTCAAGGTCCGTCATCTTGTCCTTGACGCGGCTGGCCGGCACGCCGTCCACCAGCGCCTGCACCAGCCGGTCAAGTTCCCGGTCGATCTTCACGAGCGCGGCCCGGTCAACCTTGTGCCGGGCATTGCCCTCGCTGCGCATACGGTTCGTGTGGCGCGTGTACTCCTTGCAGAATTCATCGCACAGCGCCGGGTCCATGAGGCGGCTCTGCAATCCCTCCAGCACCGTGGCTTCGAGCGCATCGCGGCGGATGGTCTGGCGGTTGTCGCAGGTCCCCTTGTTGCGGGCGTTCGCGCAGCCGATACGTTCGGCATTGAGGACGACGAACCCGCCACCGCAGCAGCCGCAACGCATCAGGCCGGAGAAGAGATAGTGCGGACGGCGCCGGTCCCAGTAGCCCGACGACTTCTTGCCGGTGCGGGTGCTGCGCAGCGACTTTTGCCGCGCCTTCACCGCCTGCCATAGATCATCGGCGATGATCCGCAGCTCCGGCACATCCTGCGTGATCCATTCGGACTCCGGATTCGGGCGCGAGACGCGCTTGCCGGTTTCCGGGTCCTTGATGTAGCGCAGCCGGTTCCAGACCAGCTTGCCGACATAGAGTTCGTTATTGAGGATGCCGGTGCCGCGATCCGGGTTGCCGTGGATCGTGCTCGGTCCCCATGCCGTGCCGGAGGGACCGGGGACGGCTTCTTTATTCAGTTGCTTCGCGATTGCCTGCGGCGCTTTACCCGCCGCATAGTCGTTGAAGATGCGCCGGACGATCCCGGCCTGTGCCGCGTTGATCTTGCGCTCGCCGCGCACCGGCAGGCCCTCATCATCCAGCCGCCGCACCACGTCATACCCGAATGAATTCCCGCCCCCTGACTTACCTGCCTCGACGCGCCCGCGCAGGCCGCGGCGCGTCTTGTCGGCGAGGTCTTTCAGGAACAGCGCGCCCATCGTGCCCTTCAGGCCGATATGCAACTCGTTCACGTCGCCTTCGGAGAGCGTGACGATCCGCACGTTGGCAAAGCGCGTGCGCTTGTAAATATGAGCGATATCCTCTTGGTCGCGCGACAGCCGGTCGATGGCTTCGGCGACAATGACATCGAATTTTCCGGCCTGCGCATCCTGCAACAGCATCTGCATGCCGGGCCGGATCAGGCTCGCGCCGGAAATCGCATGATCGGTGTAGCAGTTGACGACG
>JBOHMN010000419.1:0-21969 GCA_050730175.1 Acetobacteraceae bacterium
GCAAACCCGCCAAGGTCGCAATCATCGCCGTCATGCGAAAACTCATCGTCATCGCCAACGCCTTGCTCAAGGCCAATCGCCTCTGGCAAGAATCCCTCCCTTGACCATCACGGATACCCTAGGCCGGCGCTCAGCTCAGTGGCAGGGTGATGTGGGAACGGTATGCCGCGCGTTCCCGCAGCCGGTTGTACCAAGCCTCGAGGTGAGGTAGGGCAGGGCGGTCGAACGCCATCTTGAACCAGCGGTGCACGTGCACGCCGAGCGGAATATCGCCGATCGTGAATTCTTGCCCGCCGACATAGGGGTGGCGCGCCAATTCTGCCTCCAGTATCCCCCAAATGCGTGTGCAATTCTTGATCGCCGTGTCGATCGCCGCCTGGTCCCGCTGCTCCGGGCGCGTCCGCACGAGGTTCCAGAAGATCACTCCGATTGGCGGCCCGAGTGTCGTCTGCTGCCAATCCATCCAGCGGTCGATATTGGCGCGCGCATGCGCGTCATCCGGCCAGAGCGGTGAATGCGGCGCGTAGACGTGGCAGAGATAACGCAGGATGGCGTTGCTCTCCCACAGCGTGAAGTCGTCTTCTTGCAAGGTCGGCACCAGGCCGTTCGGGTTCATCGCCCGATACGCTTGGGTGTCGGTCTTCCCGAAGCTGCCGCCGGCATCCAGCCGCTCATAAGGAAGCTTCAGCTCCTCGAGCAGCCAGATCACCTTCATCACATTGCTGGAATTCGCCCGTCCCCAGAGCCGCCGCATGCTGCTCCTCCACCTTCTCGTCGCGCCAACCTATCGCCGGCCGCCGGTCGCGGCAAACCGCGAGCCGGCTGCCCGCTTGCTCCGCTTGTGCGAAACGCTCATACGCCAGCGCATGCAGCGCCTTGATCATCGTTGGGCCGCGCTCCTGGTTGTGCTTTTCTCGGCTATCGCCCTCATCGTGGTGCACGGCTCCCAATGGCTGCTCGACCTCGTGCCCTGCGGCCTCTGCCTGCTCGAACGTTGGCCGTGGCGGGCCACATTCCTGCTCGGGATCCTGGCCGCGTTGCTGCCCCGACCCGCTGGACGTCCAGTGCTCGGTTTTATCGTGCTGGTGCTGGCGATCAGTGCCGGGCTCGGCGCCTTGCACGTCGGCGTGGAGCAGCATTTCTGGCCAAGCCCGCTGCCCGAGTGCAACGCCCCGGAGCTGCATGGTCACACGCTCGCGCAGCTTCTCGCCTCGATGCCTGCCCACCCGAGCAAGCCGTGCGACGCGCCGAGCTACCTGATCCCGGGCCTGCCACTCTCGATGGCGGGGATGAATTTCCTCTACTCCCTCGCCATCCTGGCGCTGTCTGCGAGCTACCTCGCAACCAGCCGCCGCCTGTCGCGATGAGCGAATCGGATCAGACCGGATCGTTCACGCCGCCGTTGTCGGCGGCTCTGTTGGCGCGGATGATCCGCGTCGATCATGCCGGAGAATACGGCGCCGTGCGCATCTACGCTGGGCAGCAGCTCGTGCTCGGGCGCGGGCCAAAAGGTCCGCTGCTGCGACACATGGCGGAGCAGGAACGCGGGCATCTCGCCGCATTCTCGGATCTTCTCAGCCGTCGCCGCGTCCGCCCTTCTGCCCTCTTGCCGCTTTGGAATCTCGCCGGCTTTGCGCTTGGCGCGGTCTCCGCGGCACTCGGCGAGCGCGTCGCCATGGCCTGCACCGTTGCCGTCGAGGAGGCGATCGATGCCCATTACGCCGCTCAAGAGACAGCCCTCGTCGATACCGATCCAGAAGCTTCCGCTCTGATCGTTCACTGTCGGGCCGAGGAGCTGGAACATCGCGACATCGGACGAGCGAACGAGGCCGAGCGCGCGCCCGCCTACGATCTCCTGGTTGCGGCAATCAAGTCCGGCTGCCGCGTCGCGATCGCGCTCAGCGAGCGGCTATAAGCGCCTTTCGCTGCGTGGGCTTTGCCCACCTGCCGGGATGATGACCCGTGTGCTTGCCGCTGACAGCCGCGGCCGTGCTATAGTACTCGGGTGGCGCAACCGTCGTGCCGCACGTTGCACCGCCCCTGGGCGAGCGATCATCGAAGGAGGAACGTCATGCGAGCCAGGACTGCGATCCTTGGCGCCGTGTTCGCTGCTTTCGTCATGTCTCACCATGCGCACGCGGCGGTCACCCAGGATAACTTCCAGCTCCGCAACACCGCCGACCTTGCGGCGCTCTGTACGGCCGGCCCGGCCGACCCGATGGCTGCAGCCGCAGTCAATTTCTGCGACGGATTCGTGATCGGTGTCGTCCGCGCCATGGAGAAGGTCGATTCGGCCGAAGCGCCCAGACGAGGACTGTTCTGCCTGCCGGCCAACCGGCCGAGCCGCAGTGCCGCCATTGCCGAGTTCGTGCACTGGGCGAACGCCGATCCGTCTCGTCTGAGCATGCCGGCAGAAGATGGCTTGGCCATGTTCCTCGCGGCGACATTCCCCTGCCCAGCCGGCCGGTGATCCGAAAGGAGCGCTCTCCATGAGAATGAGATATCTTTGCATCGCCGCAGTCGCCCTGGTCACTCTCGGCGGGTGCGAAAATCTGACTCCGACGCAGAACCGGCTCGCCGGCGGCACCCTGGCCGGCGCTACCGGCGGCGCCGTTCTCGGCGCGATCGCCGGCAACGCTGCCCTCGGCACCGCCATCGGCGCAGGTGTGGGCCTCGCTGGCGGGGCGATCTACAACCACATCAAGCAAAACGAACAGACCCAATAAGACTGAGGGCCGCCGCCATACGCTTCTTCTTCCCGCTTACCCGAGGCGCCGTCCGGACGTGAGCGAGTGTCCTGCCCCCGGCGCTTGCTGCCCGCGGCGGCAAGCGAAAGGGGACAAGCAGACCACTGAAAACAAAGTGCTCGAGACAACGAGAAAACAAACATAGAGCGTGTTCAGCCAGCGTGAACGCTAGCCACTCGCCCTCCCACGTCATTCTCGCGACAAGCGGACAGCTTCGTCCAGATGCTGCAGAATGGTCGTCGGCCACTTTGGCTGAGCAGGCGGGAAGGAAACGGGCGCGATATGGCAGATACCGGGATGACTATCGAGGTCATTGCTGCGGCGGAGAGGCTCATGGGCACTTCGTACTCCAGCGAAGAACGCGCGCTAATGCTGGACAATCTCGAGGGCCAGATCGCTTCTGCGCGGGCACGGCGCGAGCTCGTACTGACGAACGATACGCCGATGGCGACTCGCTTCGACCCACGGCTTGCCGACTTTCCCGCGTTTCCGCCGCAACTTCCTGTCCGCTTTTCGCATGCAGATCCCGGGCCGCTTCCGGCAGACGATGAAGACATTGCGTTCGCGCCCGTCGTCCACCTTTCACAATGGGTTGCCCGCGGCAAGCTCAGCAGCCGCCGCCTGGTTGATATCTACCTTGCGCGGATCGCGCGGCATGCCGCTCAGCTTGAATGTTTCGTAACAGTGACAGCAGAGCTCGCCTGCGCCGAAGCAGATGCGGCGGACGCCCTGCTCAAAGCCGGAACGTGGCTCGGCCCGCTGCACGGAATTCCTTACGCCCTCAAGGACCTTTTCGATACGAAAGGCATCCTGACAAGCTGGGGCGCCAACCTCTACATGCACCGGATACCGGATCGGGATGCCCGCGTGGTGGAACTCTTGCGCGCCGCGGGCGCCGTGCTGCTCGGCAAGACGACGCTTGGCGCCCTCGCCTACGGGGATATCTGGTTCGGCGGAAAGACCCGCAATCCATGGAACCTCAACGAGGGCTCGAGCGGCTCGAGCGCCGGCTCTGCTGCGGCCGTTGCCGCCGGGCTGTGCGGCTTCGCAATCGGCACCGAGACCCTGGGCTCCATCACCTCGCCCTCCCAGCGCTGCGGCACGACCGGTTTGCGCCCTACGTATGGTCGGGTCAGCAGAGCGGGAGCGATGGCGCTCTGCTGGTCGCTTGACAAGATCGGCCCGATCTGTCGAACGGTGGAAGATTGTGCAGTCGTCCTCGCGGCGATCAATGGCGGGGATCGGGCAGACCGCGGATCGATCGACGCCCCGTTCAACTTCGATGCGGGCGCCGGGATTAGCGGCCTCCGCATCGCCTATATTCCCGCTTCATTTGCCAGCCCCGACGCAACTGACGTTGATCGCGCTGCGCTGGCGGCTGCGCGGGCACTCGGCAACGAGGTCGTCGCGGTCGAGCTACCGGATTTGCCCTACGCATCACTCATGGCGATCCTTTACGCGGAAGCTGCGGCAGCCTTCGAGGAGCTCACCTTGACCGGCCGCGACGATGCGCTCGTCCGGCAGGACAAAGGCGCTTGGCCGAATGCCTTTCGCAAGGCGCGATTCCTCTCCGCCGTCGACCATGTCCAGGCCGACCGGTTGCGATACAGGGTCATGCAGGCCATGGACGACCTGTTCCGCAAGGTCGATGTGCTGATCGGACCGTTCATGACCGGTCCGATGCTGATCGCGAGCAACTTTACCGGGCATCCCTGCCTGCACTTGCGGGCCGGGTTTCTGCGCACCGAAAGCCGCGCGGACCCCTCGCTCGCGAATGGCAAGCTCGAAATCGGCGCGCGGATCGCCGATGGCCAGCGCTTCGAAGTACCGCAGGGTATCTCGCTGTGGGGCCGCCTGTTCGATGAAGGCCCGCTCTGCAACTGCGGCGCTGCGCTCGAAGCGGTGCTCGGTGTGGCCGACCGCCGGCCGGGTTTCGCAAGATAGTCAGAGCGATTTATCCGCCCCTGAGATGGCAGGCGAGCCAATGATCGGGCCCGACACGGCGAAGCGGTGGAATCGTCTCACGGCAAACCGCCTCGGCGATCGGACAGCGGCTATGGAACGCGCACCCAGGAGGCAGGTTCACGGGGCTTGCGACTTCCCCGCGGAGGATCCTGCGTTCTCGCTTGCCGCCGGGGCGAGGCACCGGGACCGCGGCCAGCAGCGCTTCCGTGTATGGGTGGAGCGGCCGCGCGTAGAGCGCCCGCTTCTCGGCGATCTCAACGATCCGGCCGAGATACATGACGGCGACGCGATGGGCGATGTGCTCGACGACCGCGAGGTCGTGCGCGATGAAAAGATAGGCGAACTGGCCCTCGCGTTGCAGGTCCATCAGAAGATTCAGCACCTGCGCCTGAACCGAGACATCCAGCGCGGAGACCGGTTCGTCGGCGACGATAACGGATGGTGCGAGCGCCAGGGCACGCGCGATGCTGAGACGCTGGCGTTGGCCGCCCGATAACTGGTGGGGATAACGCCGCATGTGTTCGGGCCTGAGGCCGACGCGCTCGAACATCGCAGCAATCTGCTCTCCTTCCGCGCTGCGCCGAGCGAGGCCATTGATACGCAGCGGCTCCGCGACGATCCCTCCGCAGCGCATGCGTGGATTGAACGAAGAGAACGGATCCTGAAACACCATCTGCACGTTGCGGCGCAACGGACGAAGTTCTGCTTCCGGAAGCGCCGTGATATCCTGCCCGAGGAGAAAGACGCGCCCTTCATCCACCGGGAGCAGGCGCATCGCGACCTTACCGAGTGTCGTTTTTCCGCAGCCGGACTCGCCGACGACGCCGAGTGTCTCGCCCGGCGCCAGGGCAAACGAGACTCCGTTCAGCGCGTGCACCGATCCCTGGCGAAACCCGAGCATGCCCTGGCGGATCGGGAAGCGCTTCACGACATCTTTTGCCTCGAACACCGGAGTGGGCGGCGTTGGAGATGCGGCGCCGGTGCGGTCGCTAGCCACCATGCAACCCTGCCAGTCGAGCAGACTCGAAGCAGGCGGAGAGATGGCCCGGGCTCACCTCCGCGAGCGGCGGGGCTGTCGCGCGGCAGCGCTCCGTCGCCAGCAGGCAACGCGGCGCGAAGGCACACCCCACGATCTCCTCACGCATCGAAGGGACCGTGCCCGCTATCTCCTGAAGGCGGGCAGGCGCTCGATCGGGATCGAGCGAGGAGTAGAGTTTCGGGATCGCACCGAGGAGGCCGAGCGTGTACGGGTGGCGTGGCGCGGCGAATAGCGCCTCCACTGGCGCCTGTTCGACAATCTTTCCCGCGTACATGACGATCACGCGCTGCGCCATGTTGGCGACGACACCAAGATCGTGCGTGATCAGGACGACCGACGACCCAACGCGTTCCTTCAGTTCCTCCATCAGGTTCAGAATCTGGGCCTGGATTGTGACATCGAGTGCCGTGGTCGGTTCGTCCGCGATCAAGAGGCGCGGGTTGCAGGCCATGGCCATGGCGATCATCACACGCTGGCGCAGGCCGCCCGATAGCTGAAACGGATATTGCCGTGCCCGGCGACCCGGCTCGGGTACGCGTACAAGATCAAGCGCCTCGATCGCCGCGGCGAGGGATTTGCGGCGGGGCCAGCCCTGGTGCGCCTCAAACACTTCGGCGATCTGCCGGCCGACCGGCATGACCGGATCGAGCGACGTCATCGGCTCCTGGAAGATCATCGAAATGGCGTTGCCGCGGATCTCGCGCATCCGGCTCTCGCTGACGGCGAGCAGGTCTTCGCCTTCGAACAGCACTCGGCCGCTATCGACCGACGCGATTTCGGGCGGCAAGAGGCGGAGTAAGGCGAGCGCCGTGACACTCTTGCCGCTGCCCGATTCACCGACGACAGCCAGTGTTTCTCCGCGCCGAACCTCGAGCGATATACCGTTCACGGCACGCACATTGCCGCCCGGCGTGCGGAAGTGGACGCACAGCTCCTCCACGCGGAGAAGAACGCCCGCCGGGGCAGAGCGATGTGAGAACGGCGTCGGATGATCCAAAGCCCGCAACTATCGGTCCACCGTGAGTGACAACTCAGCCTGCGGCGCGGCTTCGCCCTTCCAGGGCTTACGGAAGTGTGTTAATTCCCGCGCAATCGGTTATTAGCGCACGCCTGCGAGCGCGCCTATTAAACTCGATGCGGCGAAAAAGGGGAAGGAAGCGAAATGCGACGCAGGGATTTCTTGCAGACGTCGGGTTCAGTGCTGGGCGGCATGGCGCTCGGCGCTGGGTTGGCTCCCGCCTCAGCGGAGGCCGTGGTTACGCCGCGACGCGGTGGCACGCTCATCTGGGGGCACTCGGAGACCACTGAGAACCTCGATATCGATCAGACCGGCACAGCCTCCACCCTTCGGCTCCTGCAAAACATCCATGATTCCATCGTCACCGTGGATTACTCCTTCAAGGTCATTCCGAACGTCGCGGAACACTTCGAGGCATCCGAAGATCTGCTGAGCTATACATTCCATATCCGCCCCGGCGTGAAATTCCATAATGGCGCACCTGTCACCTCGGCCGATGTGAAATATTCTTTTGAGCGGGTGAAAGACCCGAAGACCGGTGCGGTCAACTACGCGGTGTTCAACGCCGTGAAATCTATCGAAACGCCTGATTCGTTGACGGTTGTCGTCACGATGAGCCAAGTCTACGCCCCGTTCCTCCAGCGTCTGGCAGAAATCGGCGCGGGCGCCGTCATCCCCAAGGATTCCGGGCCGCTTCAGGGAAAGGCGCCGATCGGCTGTGGCCCGTTCAAGTTCGTCTCGCGCGAGTTCGGCAACAAGGCTGTGCTCCAGCGATTCGACGACTACTGGCAGGGACCCGCGTATCTGGATGGCGTTATCGAGTACGAAGTGCCGGAACCGACGGTTCGCCTGACCGGTATCCAGACTGGGCAATACAATCTGATCAATGACATTCCTTTCGACAAGGTCAGCCGTGTCGAAAAGGACCCGAAACTCCGGGTCCATAGCTGGTTTCCGATTTGCTGGGCCTTCCTCAACTTCAATCACGCGGTGAAGCCATTCGATGACCCGCGGGTGCGCAAGGCGCTCGACCTGATGGTGGACAAACCGACGTTGCTGAAAGGCACGCTGTGGGGCAACGGCGTGATCACCGGCTCGCCAAGCTTTCCCGCTTCGCCGAGCCGCAATCGGGCGCTTGAGCCGCGCAAGCAGGACTTCGCGGCAGCCAAGGCGCTTCTCAAGGAGGCGGGCATCGGACCGGGCGAGCTCACGTTCACCTTCAAGGTCACGACGAACTACCCCTGGATGGTAGAGGCGGCGGAGATCATGCAGGGCTGGTTCGAGCAGGGCGACCTGAAGGTCGGGATCCAAAAACTGACCTGGGCGGATTGGCTCGGCCAATGCTGGCAGCGCCGGGACTTCCAGGTGACCATGATGAACTTCTTCACATTGTGGCAGCCCGACTTCCTCTATTTCTCGATCTGGAACTCCAAGGGAGCATTCAACTACCGGAACATCAAGGACCCGATGATAGACAAGTGGACACTGGAGGCTCGTCATTCGACCGACGCGGCCGAGCGTATCGCGCTTTACAAAAAGGTGCAGAAACAGATCCAGGACGAGACGCACGATGTCATCCTGTGGTACCGCAAGGGTACTTTGGCAGCGCAACCCCGTGTGGGCGGACTCGACAAGCTGGTACACCCTGACGGCTCGAACTTTCAGTTCAAGAACGTCTGGCTGAACGCCTGACCCGGTTTCCGGAGCCGAAGAGTTGCAGCATTTGTCCCGCCGGCCCGATCGTGGTGGGGCTCACGAAGCCGCATGAAGTATCTCGCGCGACGGGTCACGCTCTTTTTCGTAACCCTGCTGCTCATTACAGTCGTCACGTTTCTGATTACGAATGTCTTGCCGGGAGACGCGGCGACGATGATCCTGGGGACCCGGAGCACCCCGGCCACACTCGCGGCGCTTCGGCTGAGGCTCGGCCTCGATGCGCCGCTAGTCGTGCAGTACTGGCACTGGGTCGCGCGGATGTTGCAGGGAAATTTCGGGGTCTCGCTGGTCTTCAACTTGCCGATTGCGGGGCTGCTCGGGCAAAAAATATTGGCGAGCGCCGTTCTCGTTGTCATGTCTTCGATACTCGCACTGGTTGTCGCAGTGCCGCTCGGTGTCTGGAGCGCCTTGCACCGGGAACGATGGCAGGATGTGGCGGGCAGTAGCCTCGCCCTTGCTGGAATCAGCCTGCCGGACTTTTTCTGGGGCATCTTGCTGATCCTTCTCTTTGCGCGATGGCTCAACTGGCTTCCGCCTTCCGGATATGTCTCGCCGCTGAAGAATTTTCCATTGGCGCTGGAATACGCGCTTCTCCCTTCGATCACTCTTGCGCTGAGCCTGATGGCGCAATTGATGCGGATGACACGTTCGGCGATGCTCGAGGTGCTGTCCCAGGATTTCATCCGCGTCTGTCGCGCCAAGGGACTGGACCAGGGAGCGATCATCGTTCGCCATGCGCTGCGCAATGCAATCACGCCTGTGCTGACGGTTGCGGGGCTGCAGATCGGTTATCTGTTTGGCTCGATCGTCGTGGTGGAAAGCCTGTTCAACTACACGGGTATGGGTTGGCTCACCTATCAGGCGTTGCTGAACCGGGATTTGCCGCTGATTCAGGCTACGGTCCTGGTAATCGCTGCGGTGGTGATGCTGACGAACCTCGCCGTCGACGTGATTTACACAATCCTGGACCCCCGCGTACGGCTGTCATGAGAAGATGCGGCCGTTTTTGACGCCGAAGGGGATTGCCGGCATCGTGCTCGTCGCGGTCTTCGCATGTGTCGCGATCGCAGCGCCGTTCGTGGTACCGGCGGCTGCAGCGACTCGGATCAACATTCTTGAGCGGCTGGAGCCGCCTTCCTTTCTGCACCTCTTCGGCACGGATCAACTGGGGCGATCACTCTTGTGGCGGGTGATGCTGGGCGCGCACACTTCCCTCGTTGTCGCGATTACCGCAGTGCTGTTGAGCATCGTCATCGGGCTGCCGGTAGGGCTCGCCGGGGGTTATTATGGGCGCTGGATCGATCAGGCTTTGATGCGCCTTGTGGATACACTTCTCAGCTTCCCGGCGCTCGTCCTTGCCCTGATCATTTCTGCCGTGCTCGGGCCAAGCGATACAAATACCATATTGGCCATTGGCGTTGCCTTCTCGCCCTATCTCGCACGGATCGTGCGCGGCGAGGCTTTGCGCATCAGCGCCTTGCCCTATATCGAGGCGGCGCGATCGCAGGGTGCCACGAACACACGAATCATTGTTCTGCACGTGTTGCCGAATATCATGGCACCGCTGATCGTGCAGGCAACGCTGTCGGTCGCGTTTGCCATTCTTGCCGAAGCGGCGTTGTCCTTCCTCGGCCTGGGCACACAGCCTCCGACTCCCTCCTGGGGGCTGATGATCCAATCGGCGCGCAACTACCTCGACCTGGATCCCTGGACCGGGCTTATCCCGGGATTTGCTATCGCAGGAACGGTCTTGGGCTTGAATATCCTGGGCGACGTGTTGCGCGACGTCCTGGATCCGGCGATGGCACTGGTGGAATAGCCGACGGGGCAATCCCGTCGACTGGCCGGCGCGTGTGTGGGGTGCGGTGCAGCAAGGAGGTCGCGATCACGCCCAGAGAGAAGCGGACGCGCGGGCCGATTCGCCGCCTGTGCCTTTCCTCTCCAGAGCGCTTCGGGATCGGACCAGAATACGCTCAGATCTGCACGATGTCGTTCAGTGTGTAGGTGACGTTGGGGGGGTTCTCGCCGACCCGCACCGTCTTGGCGTCGAGGAACCTGTACGGCGGTACCGGCAGATTGTACGGCGCCGGCACGCCCTGCCAGACGCGCCCGGCAAGGTCGTATTTTGAGCCGTGGCACGGGCAGAGATAGCCGCCTGGCCAATCCGCGACCGGCGTCGTCGCGCTCGGGTTCGGGAAGTACCCCGGCAGGCAGCCGAGATGCGTGCAGATGCCGACCAGAACCGCCCATTCGAGCTTGAGGGAGCGGTGCCAGTTGTCGGCATAGGGCGGCTGCTGGTGGACCTTCGAATCCGGGTCCCGCAGGCGGTCGATCATCGAGCTCGATTGCAGCGTCTTCAGCGAGGCCGGCGTGCGGTTGACGAGCAGAATCGGCTTCTCGCGCCACAACACGATGATCTGCTGGCCGGGCTCGACCTGTGAGAGATCGACATCGATCGGGACGCCTGCGGCGATCGTGTCCCTTGCCGGGTCCATTGAATCGATGAATGGCCAGACGACGGCACCAACACCGACCGCCGCCATCGTCAACGTGACCATCTTCAGAAAGTCGCGCCGCTCCGTCCCGCCCGGCGCGTGCAACTCCCCGTTCTCGGCCGCGGTCCCGGTTGAAGATGCCATCGCTATTCCCTTGATCGCCTGAGGCGCCGTCGCCTGCGGGGGCTATATGGCGCGAGAGCGAGACCTCTACCACCTCTGGCCAAGGCCGCAACCCGCCGCTCGAAACGCGAAGGCGAAGCCCGCCGCCTCAGCTTGCCAGCGTCCGCCGCTCGCCATCCCGGTCGGCCTCGGTGGCCGGAAGAACCGGTGCGCCGCCACAACCTCGAGACCCGCGCGGCGGCGCCGGGCACCCTTTATCCGCAGTCCAGTCCGTCGCCCGATTGCTGGATCGCCCGCCTCGACGGCGCGCGCTGCCGGGCGATTTCAGCTCAGTACGGTCCGGGTTAGATGGTGAAATACTTCGCCCGTGGATTGAGTATCACGAGCGCGCTCGTCGATTGCTCGGGCTCGAGCATGAACTCGTCGGATAGCGAGACGTCGATCCGTGCGGCGTCCAGCAGGCGGAGCAGCGGAACCTGGCCGTCGAGCTTCGGGCAGGCCGGATAGCCGAAGGAGTAACCCTAAATCCGGCAGTTGGTGATTGCACACGCCGGCCGGATCGGCGGATTTAGTGGGGATGGGCACAGAATCGATGAGTCTGGCGGCCCACCCTGCGGGTGAGCAACCGGAGACTGAGGGTTGGTCGGCGGTGGCGGATACGTTCGCCGGCCGCGTGCATGTCGAATGGGACGCCGCCGCGCCGGTGACGCCATTCGGCCAGTTGCCATTCTTCATCGATTACCTGAAGCAGGCGGGACTGTTCGACGGTTGGGTGGCAGACTGTCCGCTGTGGTTCAGCAGCCCGAACGCGCCGCGCAAGCGCGACCTGCTTGGCACCGTGCTGCTCTCGGTGCTGGCGGGTCACCAGCGTTACGCCCACATCACGGCGCTGCGCTGCGATTCGGTGAACCCGCCCCTGCTTGGCATGCGCAAGGTGGCCAGCGAGGACTCGGTGCGTCGCGGGCTGGAGAAGATCGACGAAGCGCAAGGTCTGGCCTGGCTGCAAGCTCATCTGGATCACTGCATCACCCCGCTGCTCGGCGAGCCGTGGGTGCTGGACGTCGATACCACGATCAAGCCACTGTATGGGGAGCAGGAAGGCGCCGCGGTTGGCTACAACCCGCACAAGCCGGGTCGGCCGTCGCACTGCTATCACACTTACATGCTGTCGAACCTGCGGCTGGTACTTAGTGTGGACGTGCAGCCGGGCGACCAGCACAACGTCAAGCACGCCACGGACGGGCTGTGGGCGTTGCTCGACCGACTGGGCCGTGCCCGTTGGCCTGCGCTGCTGCGCGGCGACGTGTCCTGGGGGATTGAGCCGGTAATGGCGCAGGCCGAGCAACGCAACTTGCCCTATCTGTTCCGCTTGCGGACGACGAAGAATGTCAGTCGGGCACTGCAACTGGCGATGGGGCAACCGGATTGGTCGGATGCCGGCGAGGGCTGGCAAGGCAAGGAGACCAGCTTGCGGCTGCAAGGTTGGAGCCGGCAACGGCGCGTGGCTCTGCTGCGGCGTAAGCTGAAGCGCCCACTGGCGATCGTCGACCACGGCGATCCGGCGCAGCCGCGGCCCAGCTTGGCCGAGGTCGGGCCTGATCGGGAGGTTTGGGAATACGCCGCGCTGGTGACCTCGCTCGACAACGAGATCCTGACACTCGGCCAGTTGTATCGCGACCGGGCGGATTGCGAGAACACCTTTGACGAGTTGAAAAACCAATGGGGCTGGGGCGGTTTCACCACGCACGACCTCAAGCGCTGCCGGCTGCTCGCGCGCAGTGTGGCGCTGATCTACAATTGGTGGAGCCTGTTCGCCCGCCTCGCCGATCCGGAGCATCATCGCGAGGCGATCACCAGCCGGCCGCTGCTGTTGTCCGCGATCGCGCAGCGAACCCAACACGCTGGCCAGGTAACGCTGACGATCAGCAGCACGCATGGCGCGCGCGACAAGGCTCGATCGGCCTATCTGCGCATCGCCGGCTTCCTGGCCCGCCTGCGGAAAAGTGCGGAGCAGTTGGACGCGCTAGGACGGTGGTATCAGATCCTCAGTGAAGCGCTCCGACATTACCTCCATGGCCGCCAACTCGAGCCGCCGATCCGACTCAACCCTGCATGACCACAACCGAGCGTGGTTCCGCCACCCCCAATGTCTCACGTGTAGTGAAGCCAACTGCCGGATTTAGGATGATAGAAGCGTCAGGTGCAGCAGGTTGGCGGATCAGGGGAAAGACGCCGTCCTGCGTCCACTCCGGATTCCCCGGTTCCGGTCAGGACTTGCCGGTCGCGGGTACGGTTGATCTCTGCTCGCGGCAATGCCCAGCGCGCGTTGCGTCGTCGGGGTTGACGAGACGGCGGCCGCCCGCATTCTGACCTTCATGAGCCCAGGGAGCTGAGATGGCAGCGCAAGTTCAGTTAGCCGCCGCCGATGGGCACACTGCATCGGCCTATCGGACCGGCCCTGAAAACGCCGTGACCGGCCTTGTCGTCGTGCACGAAATTTTCGGCGTCAACGCGCACATCCGCCACGTTTGTGAGGCGCTGGGCAGGGAAACAGGATTCGCCATCATCGCGCCTGCGCTCTTCGATCGCGTCAGGCCAGGCGTCGAACTTGGCTACAATCGGGGCGACATTGCTCGCGGCCGCGCGCTCCGCAATAAGTTGACCGAGCGCGGCATCATCCTCGATCTCGAGGCTGCCTGCGCAGCCCACCGCGAGCGGCGCGTCGGCGTCGTCGGCTATTGCTTCGGCGGCACGGTTGCCTGGCTCGGCGCCATCCGGACTGAGCGCTTCGCGGCCGCCGTCTGCTGGTACGGTGGCGGCATCGCTGCGATTCGCACCGAGCAGGCCAACTGCCCGGTGCAGATGCATTTCGGCGAGGCGGACAGGGCGATCCCGATGAGCGACGTGGCTCTGATCAGGAAAGCGCAACCGGAGGCGGAAATCTACACTTACCCGAGGGCTCAGCATGGCTTCGGTTGCGACGAGCGCGCGAGCTACAGTCGCGATGATGCGATGCTCGCGAGGGAGCGCACCCTCGCTTTCTTCGCCAGGCATCTCGCCGTCGCGGCGAGCTGAGCTGCGCAGCCTCGAAACGTGCGTTCGACCGGTACCTGCGTCGCGACGGAACGGCGCGGGCAGCAACGCGCACCCCGGGTGATCGGGCCGATCTCCTTCAGTCACGCCTTGACCCGCGGCATCAGGTCGCTGGCGGCAGGATGCGGAGCGTGACGCAGATCAGCGAGATCGCACCTGAACGTATCGAGCGTAATGACGGTGGCGCAGAGCGTCGTCTCCGCTCGGTTCACATGATTCCGGTGCGCGCGAATACCGCTCCGGCGCGTTCCCCGTTCTTGATCCGCTCGCGTACCTCCGCCTCGCCCTCGACCTTCCGCAGCGCCGCTCGCACGATGTCTTCGGCTTCGTTGCTCGGAATGGCAAGCACGCCATCGGTGTCGCCCACGATGACGTCGCCCGGATACACCCGTGCTCCATTGGCGAATTCGAGTGCGCAGCGAAAATCGATCACTCTCCCGCGCAGCCGCTGATCCTGCGCATAGGCGCCGCGAGAAAACACCGGAAAACCGAGCGTCAGAATTTCGCGCGTGTCGCGGTGAAACCCATCGAGCACGGCGCCTTGCGCGCCAAGCGCCTTCGCCCGCCCGCTCATCAGCCCGCCCCAGAGCGCATAACGCAGTGTCGCGCCCGCGCACACATACACCTCGCCCGGCTGCAGCTCGTCGAGAGCGCGCAACATCAAGCCGAATGGATCAGCTTCGCCCGTCGCACCAATCCGATCGCCGCAGCAATCCGCCTCAAGGACCGGCATCGCCCGCCCCACCAGAATCGTTTCCGGCTCGAGCGCGCAGATCTCCGGCGGCAGGAACTGGTGCGTCAGGCCGGCCGCATCCATCACATCCCCGATCGCGGCGGTAAACAGCCGTTCGCGGATCGTCGCGAACAGCGCCTGCTCGTGATCCTTCTGCATTTCCTTTGACTCCCCAACTGCCGGCTGGTTTTGCGACTCTGATGCAGCAAGCGCCACCCGCGTCGCCGCCTGGTGCGAGATGATCTGGGTACGCGGCACGGACGAATTTTTCCAGAACCTGGCGCAGTGCTTCGGCTGCCGTTCGGTTGTCCGGAGCGCGCTGTTCCGGATAGCCCCGAGCAGCGCATGTCTGCGGCCGTGTTGGGGTCCAGGATCACATTCGCATCGGCGGCCAGACCGGTGGCGTGTCATTGTGGTTGCGTCACACTGACCCTCATTGCCTTGCCCTCACTCTGCCGGTTCGGCTTGCGCGCCCTCCTGCGGTGGGTAGCGGTGGAGCAGGTAGATCATCACGCCCATCGCCGGAAATGCGGCGAACGTGGTGAGTGAATAAAAGAGCTTCCATCCGGCGGCGGCCGCGAGGAATCCGGACAACCCGCCGACTGTCCGGAGCGCGAGCGCTGCCACCGATGAGAGCAGCGCGTACTGCGTCGCGGTGTGGGCGCGCGAACAGAGCCCGGAAAGATACGTAATGAATGCCGCGTCCGCGAGCCCTTCGGTGAACGACTCGACCCCTGAGGTGGCCATCAGCACGCTGTGGTCTCCCGCCGAGTAGGCAAGCAGCACATACATCGCAAGACAGAGAGTCTGCACCCAGCCGGTGAACAGGAGCGCACGCCCGACGCCGATCCTGGCGACCAGCCAGCCGCCTAGCGCCGCGCCGACCAAGACCGCCGCGAGCGATATCGGCCCGGCAGCCAGTGCGACCGCCGCGCGATCGAAGCCGAGCGAGCGATAAAAGGGCGGCAGCATCACCCCCGCCATCGCCTCGCCCAGCCGGAACAGCACGACGAAGGCAAGGACCGGCACGGCGCCTGGCCGGGCGACGAATTCCTGTAGTGGAGCGACTAGCGCGGCAGCAAGCCGCGCGCGGAGACCCCTCGCGCCAGTTCCGGCGGCTTGCGGTGGCGGCGGCTCGCGCGCCGCCAGGCTGACCGGAATCCCGACCGCGGCAAGCGCTGCCATGAGCAGCAACGAAAGATGCCAGCCGAGCGGGGTGGCCAGCGCGATCGCACCTGCGCCGGAAACCAGGAGCGCCGCGCGATATCCCCAGACGTAAGCGGCCATCGCCGCCCCTTGCAGGCGCGGTGGGAACGTCTCGATACGCCAGGCATCGATCACAATGTCCTGGCTCGCGGAAAAGAAAGCGACAAGGGCCGCCGCGATCGCCGCGGCGAGTGGGGCAATCGCCGGCCGCGACAGCGCGAGCAGCACAACGGAGGCGGCGAGGAGGGGTTGAATTGCCAAAAGCCAGCCGCGCCGTCGCCCGAAACGGGCAAGAAACCCGGGCGGCGTCGCATGGTCGAGCAACGGAGCCCAAAGGAACTTCAGCGAGTAGGCGAGTCCGATCTCGGCGGTCAGGCCGATCGCGGCGAGCGAGACGTGGCCTTCGGCAAACCACTGCCTGAGGGTGAAGCCGGAAAGTGGCAGCGGAAGGCCGGAAGCGAAGCCGAATCCGCCCATCAGCCAGAGCGCCGGATCCGCAAGCGCCATCCGCAAATTTGGCGCCTTTTCTTCTCCTTTTCCAGGCGCGCCGATTTCTCCCCTGCTCATCCGCCCTCAGCGCCCTCCGCCTGCACGAATCCTCTGCACAGTGGCGATGCCGTAAGCGATCTGTCAGCCCGAGGCTGCGAGCGAGCGGCATCGCGCCAAGAGCGCGGCGAGCAAGTGGCGGAGGTTGCGATTATCGGGGCGTAGGGGCACCGAAAAAGTGCGCTGAGAGAAAGCCCGTGCCCTGCCGCTCAGGCAAGGCTTGGTGCGGGAATGATCTGACTGCCCGCGGCCTGACTGCGGCGGCTTTGCCAGAGCGCCACGAAGTCGATCGGGGCCAGCATCACCGGAGGAAATCCGCCGTCGCGCGTCAGATCGGAAATGATGTTGCGTGCAAATGGAAACAGCAGGCGCGGGCACTCCACCAGCAGCACCGGTTCGACCGCGTTCTCCGGCACCGCACCGAGCGTGAAAATGCCGGCATAGGTGAGTTCGGCAAGGAACACGGTTTGCTTCGGCCCGGTCGCCTCCTGGCCGTTCCCGCTCGCCGCCAGGCTCGCCTCGGCGCGCACCACGAGCGCAACCTCGAAGAGTGGCTGGCTTTCCTGAAGACGCCGCGCCTGCACGTCCATGTTGATGGCAACTTGCGGCGGGCTTCTCAACTGGGTGAAAATTTGCGGGCCGCCTGGTACCTCGAACGAGAGGTCCTTGATGTATTGAAGATTGACGGTCAGCGGCAGGGTCGTCACCTGCGCGCTGGTGGGCGTGGATTCCGACATTGTTTCCTCTTGCCGCTTCCGGCTTGCAGTTCAGGGTTTCCAGATGAGCGCGACGGGCGCCGCTGCAGCAGGGTCGCACCGGAGCCACACCCCGTTCTGCACGCTCTGCCCGGTGAGCGCCAGAATGAACCCCCAGTGGCTGATAACCAGATACCGTTCAGCCTCGGCGTCTTGCGCCATCTCCGTACGAAAGCGGGCGGCCCGCCCCACCACGTCGTCGCGCGGCTCGGCTTCTTGCGGCCACCAGGTCTCGGCCAGGCCAGCGAAGTCGTGCTCCGGCCAATGCCGCTCCAGCACCGAACGTGGTGAACCGATATCGCAAGTGAAGGCAAAGCGCTCACGCACCAGCGGTGCCACTGCCACCGGGACGCCGAGCAGTGCGGCAAGCGGCGCCGCGGTCTCGAGTGCACGCGTGTAGGGCGACACGATAATGCGGCTGATCGGAATTCCTGCAAGCGCTGCCCCGGCCATGTTCGCCTGCACGCGACCGCGCTCCGTCAGCGCCGGGTCGCGGATTCCCGGGTCACACCGGGTCACCGAGAAGTGCCGGTTGAACTCGCTCTCACCGTGTCGCAGCAGAATCATGGCATTCCCTTCGGCGAGCGGCGCGGTCCGCCCCCGCTCGCCGGTGCGATCGGGCCGAGGTCGTGACCGGGGCTTGCGCGTCATGCGCCGCGAAGACGTAGCCGCCACCGCTTCGGCCGGCAACCAGCGTCCTGCCCCTTTCGTCCGCTGCGTCTGGCAGCGAACGAAAGGGGGGTAGAGATGCCGCTGAAAATAAAGAGCTAGTGTACCGGCGAAGGGCCTCCGTCGTGGGTAACGAGCGTTCGAGTAGGCACACTAGCATGCCAACCACAGCCCCCGCACGCTTCGCGCGGAGCAATCAGGCCGCGCGCCTCACCCTCTTTGGCGGGCGCCCCGCCTTTTCCCTTCCGTCCTCTGCCACGGAAAGTGAACTCCGCGTGGACGCGACCACACGCTTGTCATCGCGATTCTGTTGTCTCCCGCAGCTCCGCCGCTTATGTGATGCACCGGAAGGAGATGCTTCATGGGCCAGAGCGGGTTCCCGATCGACCTTGTGCTATTCGGCCTGATCGCCGCATTCCTGCTGCTCCGGCTCCGCAGCGTGCTGGGCCGGCGCACCGGATTCGAGCGGCCGCCCATCGACCCGCATGCCGGGCCGCCAGCCGCGCGCCCTGGCCCGGTCATTGAAGGCCACGCCGACGCGCCTCCGCCGGCTCCGCAACGTCCGATGCCCGACCCGGCGAGTCCGGTGGGTTCCTGCCTCGCCCGCATCGCGAGCGCCGATAAGACGTTCGATCCGGGGCATTTCTTAAGCGGCGCCGAGGCCGCGTTCAGGATCATTGTCACGGCCTTCGCCTCCAGCGACCGGGAGGGCCTTCGCCCGCTCCTTTCGGAGGAAACGTACCGCACCTTCGACACCGTGATCGCCGAGCGGGAAGGCCGTGGCGAGACCCAGAAAACCGAGATCCGCAGCATTGACGCCGCGACGATCGAGAACGCCGATCTCTCCGGCAGCACCGCCCGTATCACCATCCGCTTCGTCTCCGACCAGGTTAACGTCACTCTGGGGCGGGACGGGCAGCCGGTCGCCGGCACCGAGGCGGTGACCGAGATCAACGATCTCTGGACGTTCGAGCGCGACATTTCCAACCAGGACCCGACCTGGCGGCTGGTCGGCGCCCGCAGCGCGTGAGAGGGGTCGCCGGGCCTGCCGCGCTGATCGCGCTCGGGCTAAGCCTTGCAGGGTGCGCGGTGCCGCCACCCGGCCAACCGCACGCGATGACGCTTGAGCCGGTACGGGTTGCCTCACTTCCCGGGTTTGCAAGCGATCAGCTCGCACGGGGCTTCATCGCCTTCCAGAATAGCTGCTCCGAGCTCCTGACATTGCCGGCCGATCAGCGACTCGGCGGCGCCGGTCTTGCGCAATCGCTTGGCGGCACGGCCGGGCAGTGGCGGAGCACCTGCACTGCTGCGCGCGCCGTCTCCCCGACCGACGAGGCCGCAGTGCGCACCTTCCTCGAGCGCAACCTCGTGGCCTATCGGGTCAGTGCCGACACCAACGCGACCGTGCAGTTCTCGGGCTACTTCGAGCCGGTAGTTGCCGGCTCGCTGCACGAGACGGCGCATTTCGACATCGCGCTCTACGGCCGGCCGCATGACCTCGTCCAGGCGGATCTCGGTAATTTCAGTCCCGCGCTCACCGGGCACCTGGTGGCCGGCCGCGTGCGGGATGGCCGCTTGGTTCCTTACTTCACCCGGGCCGAGATCGCCGCCGGCGCTCTCCAGGGCCGGCATCTCGAGGTCGCGTGGCTGGCCGATCCGGTGGACGCTTTCGTGCTCGACATCGAGGGGGCAGGGCGGATTCGCTTGCCCGACGGGGACGTGGTGCGCGTGGGTTATGCCGGAGAAAACGGACAGCCCTATGTTCCAATCGGTCGCATCCTCACGGAGCGCGATGCGATCCCGAAGAACGCGGTGACGCTCAGCGCCATTGTCGCCTGGCTGAAAGCGCATCCTGAGCAGGCGCAGGCGGTGATGGACGAAAATCCATCCTACGTTTTCCTCCGCATCCTGCACGGAATTCCTTCTGATCTGGGCCCGCCCGGCGCGCTCGGGGTGCCGTTGGCTCCTTCCCGGGCGTTGGCGGTGGACCGCAACTACATTCCGCTCGGCGCACCGGTGTGGATCGCAACCACTGAGCCCGGCAGCGACAAGCCGTTACAACGGCTCATGGTTGCCGAGGATATCGGGGGCTCCATGGCGACGCCGCTCGCGGCAGACGTCTTCTTCGGCTCAGGTCCCGCCGCTGGCCAAGCGGCGGGGGCGATGGATCAGCCGGGTCGTGCCTGGCTGCTGCTGCCGCGCCCGCCCGCCTAGAGCGGATCGCGCTCAACTGGAATCGCGAAGCGATCCAGGAGCGCGCAAATCCGCTCGGTCAAACGATGCAGAGCATGTTCAGGCAACCGGAACATGCTAGCCCTGAGTTTTCGTCTCGCCTACCGGCGGTTAGGATAGAGGTATGGCCCAGGCTCGTCCCCGTGTCGGGTTATTCGTCACCTGCCTCGTCGACTTCCATCGCCCGACGGTCGGCTTCGCCGCGATCCGCCTGCTGCGGGAAGCTGGCTGCCAGGTCGAGGTGCCGCGCTTCCAGACCTGCTGCGGCCAGCCTGCTTACAATTCGGGCGATCGCACGACGACACGCGAGCTCGCGCGTGGGATCCTCGACACCTTCGGCGGCTACGATTACGTGGTTGTACCGTCGGGTTCGTGCGGCGGGATGCTGAAGCGGCACTTGCCGCATCTGTTCGATGACGATCCCAATCTCCGCGCGCGCGCCGCCACACTCGCCGATCGCACCTACGAGCTGGTGAGCTTTCTGACCGACGTCCTTGAGATCAGCGCGCTTTCGGCCCAGTACCGGGGAACCGTGGCGTATCACGACAGTTGCTCCAGCCTGCGTGAGCTCGGCATCAAGGCGCAGCCACGGCGACTGCTAGCGAAAATCTCTGGCCTTACGCTCAAGGAGATGGCCGATCCCGAGGTCTGCTGCGGGTTCGGTGGCACTTTTTGCGTGAAGTATCCGGAGATTTCCGGGCGCATGGTCGCCGACAAGACGAAGGACATCACGGCGACCGGTGCAGATACCTTGCTTGGTGGAGACCTCGGCTGCCTTCTCAACATGGCAGGCAGGCTCTCGCGCGAAGCGAGGGGCGTCAAAGTGCGTCACGTTGCCGAAGTGCTGGCGGGCATGACCGATGAAGTGCCGCCGATCGGCGTGCCGCGCGCTGTTGCGCCGCGCGGCGCGTCCGCGAAGTGAGTGTCTTGCGGGCGGGTAGCGGCGAGCGCGCGCCAGTGTCCTGCCTCCGTCGGTTGTTGCCCGCGGCGACAACTGTAAGGGGACGAGGAGGCCATTGAAAATAGAGAGCGAATGGTCCGACCCGAGGGCTTCGTTCATAAGTAACAAGTGTTAGGGTCGGACCACTGGTGAAAGCCGAACTAAGCGACGCTCCGCGCGCGCCTCCGGCGTGGCTGCGGCATACTCTGGGTCGCCTGCTCGGCAGAAGGCGAAATGGAAGCAAGCAAAGCCTCTCGCACCTGCGCAAGCTTCTGCTCGCTGGTAATCTTCAGGCCGAACATATCTTTGACGTAGAATACATCCACGGCGCGGACGCCGTATGTGCTGATATGCGCCGAGGCGATCGTCAGCCCTTCGGCACTGATTGCAGCAGTGATATCGTGCAGCAATCCGGGCCGGTCGCGACCGTTCACTTCGATCACGGTATGGGTGTGCGATGCGTGATTATCGATCACGACGCGTGCCGGAACGTGGATTGCGCGCATTCGCTGACCCAACAGTGCGCTCGTTACCTTGCGGATTTCGGTTGCGAATTTCAGCCGGCCCGATAGCGCCTGCTCGATCAGCACGGAAAGCCGCGCGAGCCGGTGCGGCGCATCGAATGCCCCGCCAGCGGCATCCTGGATCCAGAACGTATCGAGCGCCATGCCGTTCGTCATGGTGTGGATGCG
>JBOHMN010000420.1:0-2736 GCA_050730175.1 Acetobacteraceae bacterium
TTGCTCAGGTGACAGCGGAGGGCCACCTGGTCGTACTCCGCTACATTGCACCCGGCCAGGTATTTGGCGCCGTACCGTTGTTCACCCGGACAGGGTATCCCGCCGGCGCCACCGCTGTCGTGGACAGCCTGGCGGCACGCTGGGATGAGCGGATCGCGAACGAGCTTCTGGATCGGCATCCCCGGATCGTCACGAACGCGCTGACCATCGTCGGCCGGAGGTTGCAGGAATTGCAAAACCGGTATCGGGAACTTGCCACCGAGCGTGTCGAGCAGCGCGTGGCTCGTGCGGTGCTGCGGCTGTTCGGAGGCGACGGCCTGGCAGCGTCCGTCGCGCCAGTAGCGTTCCCGATATCGCGCCAGGACATTGCGGAAATGACCGGGACGACTCTGCATACGGTCAGCCGAATTCTAAGCGGCTGGGAGCAGCGCGGTTTGATTGACGCGGGGCGGTTGCGCGTCGCGATCCGCGATGCGGACGGATTGCTCGCCATTGCCGATGATATTCGACATTCAGAAAGAGCGATTTGAAATCGATCCTGTTTGACGCAGTGCAAAGACGACGGCCCCCCGCCATCGAATAGTCGCCCGGCAAACATATGGGGCGAACCGTGACCAAGACAGGATCATGCTTCATCAGCACGGTTGACGCTGCTTCGGTGCGAAATGCGCTGAGCGAAGTCACCGATCCGGCGTCCGGGATCAGCATTGTTGATCTTGGCCTCATCTATGAGATCGAGATCGACCACCGGACGATACGGGTGCGGATGACAATGGCCAGACCGGGTAGCCCCGTCAGTGGCTTACTGGCCGACGAGGTCAGGATGGTCGTTGCGCATAGCTTTCCAGGGCACAGGGTTCGTGTCGATGTGGTCTGGGAGCCGCGCTGGCAGCCAGGCATGATGTCGCTGCTCGGGCGCCATCAACTACAATCCATGCAAGCCGGCCGTTGTGACGTTGTCCCAGCGCCGTCACAGGAGACCCGTTGGCTCGAAAGGCAACGGTGCTAGGCGCTGCGAGCCGACGTCCTGGCGCGTCTATTGGTGGCTCAGTTGCGTGCTGATTGGCAGCGCAGGCCTGGGGGGCGGAGGTGGCAGGCAAAGCATCCGGTAATCTGCCGGGTGTCGGTTCGGCGCGGCAATGCGCGATAATTTGTGCCAGCGCAAAGACGCCATGGAGATTGCCGCCGAGACTGCCCTGATCGGTCGCGAGTTATTGCGATGGGAGGGCCATCATGCGGCAGGCGAGCAAAAGCTGTTGGGACGGCGGCGGGGAATGCCAGTCGAACCGGGATCGAGCCCTGGTGATAGGGCGGGGACGGGCCGCCGCCCCTGACGCCATTCTCGTGTCGGCAGTGTTGGCCGGCGCACCTACGAGTTGGCTTTGGAGTTATCCTACTGTCGCTGATCAGGAGTCGAGTGTCGAAGCAGCGACGCTCAGCCGCGACCGGCAACCCCCGCAGCACGCGCCAAGACTTCGTGACACCATCCGGAGACTGTATGCCATTTGGCACGAACTGACCCGAATCGTGAGGAAACTTGAGAGTCGTTGGACGCCTCGACAAAGCGGACCGCGATATCGTTCCCGGCTGTTCTGAGCGGCCGAAACCGCGGTTGTTTGCAACTCCGTGATACGACAACGCGGATGCGGGCGTATGCATGCCGCGGCCTCATTGAAGCCCGATGATTTTGCCGCTGATGCCGCTGAGCTCGACTTTCCGCAATTCACGCAGCAAGACAGAGAGTCTGGAAGACGCGGTTTATCAAGGCCGCGGGCATTATGACGGTATCGCCGCTGTGCCGGGACATGGATAAATCCGGTGGCGCCCAAAGCACGCGCCGAACGGCAGCGATAGCGTCACTGAATGCCGGCTGTTGCTTGCGATACCACATGGCGGCGTTTGGCCGCAGTGCGGCAGGGGTTTCTCGTGCCAGGCCATCGGCCCACAGGGTGATCATCGAGAACAAACCAAGCAGAGCCGGTGTCGTCCGCAGGATGGCGAGATCGGACCACTGGCGCTGGGTTTCGACACCCGGATGGGCACGCACCTCTTGGAACGTGGTCTCGACCCGCCAACGCGAGACGAACCACCCGAGGATCGTGGCGGGAGTCACGTCCAGGTTGGTGCCAAGCGTTTAGCAACATAATCCCTGGACAAGCCGCGCCAATTGCGGTTCAACTCGGCCCAAATGCCGATCACGCGTTGTTTACTGATCACAACCCCACTGTTCGCCACCCTGCTGTTGGGTGGCCTTGCGGTTGCCCGGGCCCAGACCTCCTGCCCGGCCGAGCCACCCGCCCCTGCTCTGCACCTTCACAATCTCCGCGCCGACCTGGAGCAGGGCAGGGAAGGGGTGGTGGTGGCGATCGGGTCGTCCTCGACCAAAGGGGTGATGGCGTCGGACCCGGCGCATAGCTATCCGGCCGAGTTACAGGCAGACCTGGATCGCGCGCTTCCCAGCATGCATATCGCCGTCATTAACCGCGGGATCGGCGGCCAGGACGCGCCGGAAGAACTGGCGCGGATGCAGGTCGATGTCATTGCCGTCCACCCGCAACTGGTGGTCTGGCAGGTCGGGGCGAACGGCGCCCTCCGGCATGCGGACCCCGCTACATTCCGCGTCATGGTGACCGAAGGCGTGCAGCGGCTGAAAGCAGCCGGGATCGACGTCATCCTGATGGACAACCAGCACTCCCCGGAAATCGACGCCGCGCCCGAGCATGGGCTGATGGACTC
>JBOHMN010000421.1:0-2918 GCA_050730175.1 Acetobacteraceae bacterium
GGCGAGACGATCAAAGATGAGCCTTGTGCGCGAGGATTTTGCCGCGATTTTTCACACGGTTTACGGCCAGCGCCCGTTCGCCTGGCAGGAGCGGCTGCTTGACGAAGTCATCCGCGGCCGCCGGCCCGATACGATCGTCGCGCCGACGGGTACCGGCAAAACCGCTGTCATCGATATCGCACTGTTCCACCTTGCCCTTGAAACGGCGTCGGGTGCGGCGCCCGGCGTGGAGCGGCGCGCGCCGCGGCGCATCGTTTTCGCGGTCGATCGGCGGGTAGTGGTCGATCAAGCATTCGCGCACTCCTGCGCGCTCAGGAGTGCGCTCGAGCAGGCGACGTCCGGCCCGTTGGCAGCGATGGCTGCCGTCCTCCGCACGCATGGAGGCGCCGGACCAGTTCATGTCGGGCAGTTGCGCGGCGGCATGCCGCGCGAGGATGATTGGGCGCTCACTCCCGTGCAGCCGACGATTCTCTGCACCACCGTCGACCAGCTCGGCTCACGCCTTCTTTTTCGCGGCTACGGGGTCTCACCGGGGATGGCGCCGATCCACGCGGGCCTGCTTGGCGAAGACGCGCTGATCCTTCTTGATGAAGCGCATCTGGCCAACCCGTTTCGGGAAACTCTCGCGGCGATGGCGCGGCGCCGGTCTGGAACGGAGAGCCCCGCGTTGCCGTGGGCATTCTCGACGCTAACCGCAACGCCGAGGGAAGCCGGTGGTGCCACTTTCTGCCTGACGGATGCGGAGCGTGACGAGCCGGAGATCGCCCGGCGTCTTTCTGCTCGCAAGTCCGCCGAGCTCCGATCCTTCAAGGCGAGTGCGGACGGCGCGGAGTACGCTTCGGCGATCGTTGCCGCAGCGCAGGCGATCGCCGCGGGGTGTGCGCGCCCGGATCCGACGATCGCCGTCATCGTCAATCGGGTTTCGCGGGCGCGGGCGGTTTTCGACGGACTCTGCACGCCGGAGCGGGGGGCGATCCTTCTCACGGGCCGTGTGCGGCCGGTGGAGCGGGATGCGCTGATCGAGAGCTACCAGGAGCGGCTGCTCGCGGGGGGGCGCGAGACCGAGACGAGGGCGAGGGGCGTCGAGAGTGCCGGGCCGCTGTTCGTGGTTGCTACGCAGTGCGTCGAGGCCGGTTGCGATTTCGATTTCGACGCGATGCTCACCGAGGCCGCTCCGCTCGATGCGCTGGTGCAGCGCTTCGGCCGTCTCAATCGGCTGGGGCGAAAGCCTGCTGCTCCCGCCATTATTTTCTCTGCGCAGGAGCAAGTGTCGCGGAGCGCGAAGGACGATCCGATCTACGCGGACCGTGTCAAGCTGACATGGGAATGGCTGCTCGCTCATGCCAAGCCGTCAGCGTCGGGCGGCTTGCCCGCGCTGGAGGTGAGCCCGAGGGCGCTGGGGGCCCTCATTGCGGAGGACCCCGGGGCTGCGGCGGCTTGCGCGAGCGAGGTGCGTTCCGCGCCGATTCTTCGGACGGCAGATGTTGGCTTCTTCGCGACGACGAACCCGGCGCCGTACCCTGATACGTATCTTCCGCTCTACCTGCACGGGGCGGTCAATGTTTCGCCAGAAGTTGCGGTCGTCTGGCGCGCCGATTGCGAAATGATTTCCCGCGATCCCGGAGACCCGGAGCAGACAGGGGGCGAGAAGGCGGCGGATGAGGCTCATGGGATCGAAGTTTTGACGCTCATGCCACCCCGCCCCGGCGAAGCCCTCTCGGTGCCGATCTGGGCCGCCCGGGACTGGCTGAGTGCTGCTCCCGGGGAGCCCACGCACGCTGACAGGTTCGGGGACGCGGCGTTCGAGGCGCCTCCGGGTGAAGAGGCCCGGACACCACGCGGCCGGCGCGTCCTCCGCTGGCGGGGCGCAGACAACAGCGAAACCCGGTTGGTCGGACCCAGGGAACTCGGCCCCGGCGATCTCATCGTCGTGCCCGCGAGCTATGGCGGCTGCGATCGGTTCGGCTGGGCGCCGACGAGCGATGCCGCGGTGGCCGACATCGGGGATCTCGCGGCCAGACCTTATGCGCGCCGCTATTTTGCCCTGCGATTGCACGCCGCGTTGTGGCGGCAGGAGACGAATGCTTCAACGGAGGCAAGTGCGCCAGAATGGAGGAAATTCTGGCCGGAGGCAGCCGCAGCGGCGGAGGGCGGTGGGCATTCGCTGCTGCGTGCGCTCGGCGAAATGCCGGACCTTCCGCCTGGTATCCGGAACAAGTTGCCGCTGCCCGGCGCCGCCCGGTTTTGCCTCGAATACCCCTATCGCCCAGACGAGGAGGGGCGTCCTTCCGGGCTGGTTCTCATTGCCCTGCATGGTCTCAGGAACGGGGGTGTCGGCGTTATTCGGCGCGCTGGCATTCCAGCGACAGAAGATGACCGAACCGGCTCGTTTGCTGCCGGCCCCGTTAGCATTCGTGAGCACGCCGCTGCTGTGGAAGGTCAAGTGCTGGCATTTGCGGATGCCGTTGGGCTCGGCCGGACGTCTGCGACTCTGGTGGCAACGCTCGCATTCGCGGCGCGCCACCACGACGACGGCAAGGCGGATCCGCGCTTCCAGGCGTGGCTGGCCGGCCCCGAGGGGCCTTCGCCCGACGAACCGCTGGCGAAAAGCGGGCGGTGGCGCGGGGCTTTCGCCGAGCATAAGGTGCGCGAAGCGGCGGGACTTCCCGCCCACTGGCGGCACGAGGCGCTTTCGGTTCGGCTCGCGGCGCGGCGTCTTGCGGTAGCCGTGCTGGATGAGATCGATAGCGATCTCGCGCTTTATCTGATCGGCACGCATCACGGGCAGGGCCGGCCGTTTTTCCAGCACCACGATCCCTGGGACGCGGAGGAACAAAGCGTGCTCGGTCTCGTTCTACCGCCGGGCGCCGGGCCGGAACGTCTCGATTTCGACTGGCGAGGCATGGACTGGGTTGAGC
>JBOHMN010000422.1:0-25169 GCA_050730175.1 Acetobacteraceae bacterium
CCTTGCACCAGAACTCCGCGGCTCGCCCAGACTTCCGCACCGTCCGCCGCCGCACCCACCGCCAGATCCCGATAAAGCCCGAGCGAGAGCCCCCCGCCACGCGCCCGGCCCGCTCGGCGAACGCACCAAGCGTGGTGAAATCACCGATCCCCTGATCGCCTTCCCGGCGCAACGTATAAAGATGCGCGGCGATTCCGAATCGCCTTGCCCCCGCGGCCAGCTCCTCCGGCACGAAACAGCGGGCCGGCGCCACCGTCACGGTGCAGGGCGAGTCCGGCCGATCCTCGCGCACCACGAGATGCCGCCCGATCGGTAGCCGTCCAAGCAGCGCTTCGTCCCCCTCGGCATCGAACTGCTCGACGCCACCGTCCTCGCGATGCACGATGATCCGGACCGCGCCGCTGCGTGCCTCACCTCGCGGCCCCAATGGCAGCGAAATCGGCGCGCTAAACCGCACCACCTTCGTCACTGGCAACCCACGCCGTGCCCGCCCGACGAGCCTCTCAAGCGAATCCTCGGCCTCGCTCCGGCTCGCCGCGGGAAGGCCCATGGCAGCCAGCAGCGCGCACTTCGTCCCGACGCCGACATCATGGCGCTCACCCTGCAGATCCCACCACGAAGCGGCAATTCCGGCAGCCTCGGTCAGCCGCTCTAGCATCGCCGCCGGCACTTCCCGCAGCGTGGTTTTCCCTGGCGCGAGTACCTCGGCCACCAGCGTGGCCGCGCGCGGGGCTAATATAATCTCATCGAGATCGGCCGCCGGTCGCTCCACCATCGCACTATCGAGCTCCACCCGCCAGGAGAAGCCGGCCCGCGCTTCCGGCAGCCGAACGCATGTCTCGCTACCTCCGGCGTTGAGCGCGACGATGACACGATCGAAACCGTTCACCCCCCGAGCCGCGAAAACCGCGACCAGCGCCCGGTTTTCCGTATCCTCCCAGTCCGCCGCTTGCATCTCCGCCCCATCGGCGGTGCGCCAGACAACATCCGCGAACGCACAACCAGGATCGGTCACTCCATCGAAAAAGCGATCCTCGCGCAACGCCGGATGGATGCGCCGTGCCAAAATCGCACGGCGTGTGAAATCGATCAGCGCCGCATCCGCATTCTCCCAATCGAGCCACGAAAGGCCGTTGTCCTGCGCATAAGCGTTGTTGTTCCCGCGCTGTGAATGGCCGAGCTCCGAACCCATTGCCAGCATCGGCGTCCCGCGCGAGGCGAAGAGCGTCAACAGCAGGCTCTGCTGATCCTGTCGTCGCGCCGCACGGATCGCGGGATCCGCTGTCTCGCCCTCGACGCCGTGATTCCACGAGTGCGCCTCCGCCCTGCCGTCGCGGTTCTCCTCGCCATTCGCGAGATTGTGCTTTTCCGCATAACTGACGAGATCAGCGAGCGTGAATCCATCATGCGTCGCAACCGCGTTGATGCTGCGCGAAGGCCGCCCATGTGCTTGGAAAAAGTCCGCCGACCCGGCAAGCCGCGTCGCGAGCTCGGCAGCCCCGCGGCTGGCACCCCGCCAGAAGGCTTGCACCGCATCGCGATAGCGGTCGTTCGATTCTCCCCAAAGCGGCGGAAACCGGCCGAGTTGATAGCCGCCTGGCCCCACATCCCAGGGCTCGGCGATCAGCTTCAGCTCGCGCAAGATCGGGTCCTGAGCGATTGCCGAAAGCAGTGGCGCAGCGGCATCAAAGCCGTCATCGCGGCGGCCGAGTGTCGTTGCAAGATCAAAGCGAAAGCCGTCGAGCCGGTTTCTCTCGTCCAGAAGCGCAGCGCATCGATCGCAAGCCGCAGTGCACCTGGCCGATCGAGCGCAAGCGTATTGCCGCACCCCGTGTCGTTCACATAGCGTGACGGGTCGGCAACAAGAAGCCGGTAATAGCCACGATTGTCGAGCCCGCGCAGCGAGAGGGTGGGGCCCGTCTCGTCGCCCTCGCCAGTGTGGTTCAACACGACATCGAGGATCATTTCGAGTCCCGCTGCGTGCAGCGCCGCAACGGCTGCGCGGATTTCGGCAAACCCACCGGGTGCCAGGCGCGGGTCGGGCGCCATCAACGCCACCGGGTTGTAGCCCCAGTAATTGCGGAGGCCGAGCGGACCAAGATGGCGCTCATCGATCCAGGCAGCCGACGGCATCACTTCGACGGCCGTGATGCCCAGTCCGGCAAGATGCGCGATGACGGCGGGATGCCCAAGCGCAGCAAAGGTGCCGCGCATCGCTTCCTGAACGGCCGGATTGAGACGGGTGAAGCCACGCACATGCAACTCGTAGATGACGCTCTCCGCCCACGGAGTCCGCGGCCGCGACGGCGAAGGAGCGGCCGCGACGGCCGTAGCAATCCCTTTCGGCATCACACCTGCCGTCTCGGCGCCGAACGTCATCATGGCGGGATCGAGCCGAAACGGCCGATCCAACGCTATAGCGTAAGGATCGAGGAGTAGTTTCGCCAGATCGTAGCGATCCCCGGAAGCGGGGTCGTACGCTCCGGCCGCCCTGAGACCGTAGCGTGTACCCGCCGCGATGCCCGTGACATAACCATGGAACACATCGCCCGTGCGTGCCGAGAGTGTGATCCGCCCGACCTCACGCGCGCCCTCCGCATCGAACAGGCAGAGCATCACGCTTCGCGCGCGCGCCGCCATCACTGCGATGTTGGCGCCACCCTGATCCAGCGTCAGGCCGAGCGGCTCAGGCACGCCTTCGCTCAGCATGCGGGCCAACTGCGGACTAAGGGTCACAGGACACCACGCGCCAGCGTCGGACGATTATGTGACGACGCTCGGCACTTTCCGGCCGGTGAAGCGTTCGATCTCGGCAAGCGTGCGCGACAGCGCCGCGAGTTCCGCGAGCACCGCCTCGGTCTCTGCATCATGGCGCGCCGGATCGGGCTCGAAACGCTCAAGATAAATGCGAAGCGTCGCCCCGGCGGTACCGGTGCCGGACAGCCTGTAAACCAGCCGGGAGCCGCCGGCGAACATCACCCTGAGCCCCTGACGCTCCGCAAACGACCCGTCAACCGGGTCGCGATAGGCGAAGTCATCCGCCGCCTCGACGCTGAGCGAGCCGAGCTTCCGTCCCTTGAGGCTGGCAAGACGCGGACGGAGAGCGGCAATCATCGCCGCCGCGGCGTCCACGTCGATCTCTTCATAGTCATGCCGTGCGTAGAAAGTTCGCCCGTATTCGCGCCAGTGGGCACGCACGATCTCGGCGACACTCTGGCAACGCACCGCGAGAACGTTGAGCCATAGCAGCACTGCCCAAAGCCCGTCCTTTTCACGCACATGGTTCGACCCGGTTCCCGCGCTTTCCTCGCCGCAGAGGGTAGCAAGACCCGCGTCGAGCAGATTGCCGAAAAACTTCCAGCCCGTCGGCGTCTCGTAAAGACGGATACCGTGCTTTACCGCCACACGGTCGGCCGCACCGCTGGTCGGCATCGAACGCGCGATGCCCGCCAGCCCGCGCGCGTAGCCCGGTGCGAGCGCGGCGTTCGCGGCAAGCAGCGCCAGGCTGTCCGAAGGGGTAACGAAGAGGCCGCGCCCGATGATCAGATTGCGGTCACCGTCACCGTCCGATGCCGCGCATAGATCAGGAGCCTTGCCCGACATCGCAAGGTCGAACAGCGGCTTCGCATATTTGCGGTTCGGGTCGGGGTGGTTGCCACCGAAATCGGGAAGGGGTGTGGCGTTGACGACGGTTCCCTTCGCTGCACCCAACAGATCTTCCAGGATGGCCGTTGCGTATGGCCCGGTGACCGCGGACATCGCGTCATAGCGCATGGAAAAGCCGCTCGCGAACAGTGCTCGGATGCGATCGAAGTCGAACAGCGTCTGCATCAGCGTCGCGTAATCCGCGACCGGATCGACGATCTCCACCACCATCCCGCCGAGCCGGACTTCGCCGACCCGGTCGGTCTCGACGTCGGCCGCATCCAGGATGCGAAAGTGGGTGATCGCCTGGCTCCGTGCGAAAATCGCTTCGGTCACTTTCTCCGGTGCCGGGCCGCCATTGCTGCCGTTGTATTTGATGCCGAAATCGCCCTCCGGGCCGCCCGGATTGTGGCTCGCGGACAAGATGACGCCGCCCGCGGCATTGCGGCTGCGAATCATGTGGCTGACGGCGGGCGTCGACATGATTCCGCCCTGGCCGAGTATGATGCGCCCGACCCCATTCGCCGCCGCCATCTTCAAAAGGGTTTGCAGACAGGCGCGGTTGAAGAAGCGCCCGTCGCCGCCTACAACCCATGTTGCCGCCTCCGGCAGCCCTACCGCATCGAAGATCGACTGCAGAAAATTCTCGACATAATGCGAACTCCGGAAAATCGGCACCTTCTTGCGCAATCCAGAGGTGCCCGGGCGCTGTCCGGCGATCGGGCTGGTCGGAACCGATCTGATCACCGCTCCGTCTCCTTGCCGTGCTCACCCGTGCCGCGCGCAACGAGCTCGCGATAAAGGGCAGCATAGCGGCTTGCCGGTCGCCGCCAGGAAACGTCTGTCGCCATTCCCTTGGTCTGCATCTTGCGCCAGGCGCTCGGGGAGCGGAACAGGCAAGCGGTGCGCCGGATACCATCGGCAAGCGTCGCAACGTTCCCGGGTGCAAACTGAATCCCCGTTGCGCAACCGGCGGCAAGCGCCATTTCGTTGGCGTCGATAATGGTGTCCGTGAGCCCGCCCGCCCGCGCCACCACAGGCACCGCGCCGTAGCGCAGCGCGCAAAGCTGCGTCAATCCGCACGGCTCGAACCGCGACGGCACCAGGATGGCGTCGCAACCCGCCTGAATTTGATGCGCGAGTTCTTCCTCGAACCCGAAGACAGCACCAATCCGCCCACGATGCGCCGCGCCAGCCGCGGCGAGCCGGCTTTCCAACGTGGATTCTCCCGTCCCCAGGACCGCCAGTTGCGCCCCGGCCGCAAGCAGCGCCGGCAGCGCCGCCAGTAAGAGATCGAGCCCCTTCTGCCAGGAAAGCCGGCTCACGACCCCGAACAGCAAGGCACCCGGGCTTGCCGCCAGATCGTAGCGCTCCTGCAAGGCCGCCTTGTTGGCCGCCTTCTGCCCGAGCCGGAGCGGCCCGAAACGGGCTTTGATCAGCGGGTCGTGCGCGGGATTCCAGACCGCAACGTCGATGCCGTTCAGAATGCCGCTGAGGTGGTCGGCCCGCGCGCGCATCAGCCCGTCGAGCCCCATGCCCGCCGCCGGGCTCTGGATTTCGGCAGCGTAGGTCGGCGACACCGTCGTTACCCAGTCGGCAAGCTGCAACCCCGCCTTCAGGAAGCCGATGCTGCCGTAGTACTCGACGCCGTCGATGGCGAACGCGGCCGCCGGCAACCCCAGAGGAGCCAGGAGGTCGGCCGGAAACTTGCCCTGGAAGGCCATGTTGTGCACGGTCATCACGGTCTTCGGCCGCGGCAAGTCGTCGTAGTGCAGAAAGGCCGGGACCAGCCCGGCCTGCCAATCGTGCGCGTGGATGATGTCGGGCGTAAGCTTGGGAACGACGCCGTGCCCGAGCACCGTCGCGGCGCGGGCGAGCGCGGCGAAGCGGAAGGCATTGTCCGGCCAGTCGCGGCCCTCAGCGTCACGATAGGGGTCACCCGGACGTGCGAAAAGATGCGGCGCGTCGAGGACCAGAACCGAGAGACCGTGCGCCGTGCCGGCAATCAGCCGCGCCGTGCCGCCGAACAGAGCGACGAATTCGTGCACGGTCTCGCCTGCCGCCATCCCCGCGAGCACCGCCGGATAGCCAGGCACCAGAGAACGGACCTGAACGCCATCCTGAGCCAGCGCTGCCGGCAGCGCACCGGCCACATCCGCCAACCCTCCGGTCTTGATCAGCGGATAAATCTCCGATGCGACGGAGAGGACCGAGATGTTCGCCATTCGCGCGCGCCGCAGCGCTCCCTCAGGAGACAAGATCAAGCGGCGCCACACCCTGCTCCAGCCGGTCGATCATCGTCTGGGTGATCAACGAAATGCCGCCTTCGGTACGGCGGAACCGTTGCCCATCGAGCTCGGGGTCCTCACCGACCACCAGCCCTTCGGGGATCCGCACGCCGCGATCGATCACGACGTTGGAGAGCCGCGTCGAACGCCCGATATCCACATAGGGAAGCACCACGGCATTCTCGATCTTGGACCAGGAATGTACGTGCACCCCGGTGAACAGCAGGCTTCGCCTGATCGTCGCCCCGGAAACGATGCAGTCCCCGGAAACCAGCGAGGCCAGCGCCTGCCCGCGCCGGTCGTTCACATCGTGCACGAACTTCGCGGGCGGCGTGATCTCCCCATAGGTCCAGATCGGCCACTGACGGTCGTAGAGATTGAGGTCGGGTATCACCTCGGTCAGGTCAATGTTCGCCGCCCAGTAGGAATCGACCGTGCCGACATCCCGCCAATAGGGAGCCTGCTCGTCGGCGGAGCGTACGCAGGAGCGGGAGAACGGATGCGCCACCGCCTTGCCGTGTTTGACGAGGTAGGGAACAAGATCCTTGCCGAAATCGTGGTTGGAATGAGGATCGGCCGCATCCCGGCGCAATTGATCGAACAGGAACTGCGTCTCGAACACGTAAATCCCCATGCTCGCCAGCGCCTGATCCGGCTTCCCCGGCATCGCCGGCGGGTCCTTCGGCTTCTCGACGAAGGCAACGATCCGGTCACTCTCGTCGACATGCATCACACCGAAACCGGTGGCTTCGTGCCTCGGCACTTCGATGCACCCCACCGTCACGTCGGCCTCCTGATCGACGTGCTGATACAGCATCGCCTCATAGTCCATCTTGTAAACATGATCTCCGGCCAGCACGATGACGTACTTCGGATTGTAGCTCTCGATGATGTCGATGTTCTGCGTCACCGCATCGGCCGTGCCGAGATACCACCTGTCCTCGGCAACACGCTGGCTCGCCGGCAGAATGTCGAGGCTCTCGTTGCGCTCGGCACGCAAAAAGGTCCAGCCGCGATTGAGGTGCCGGATCAGGCTATGCGCCTTATATTGCGTTGCGACCGCGATCCTGCGAATGCCGGAATTGAGCGCATTGGACAGGCAGAAATCGATGATCCGCGATTTGCCGCCGAAAAAGACCGCAGGCTTGGCGCGCTTGGCAGTGAGCTCCATCAGCCGGCTGCCGCGCCCACCGGCGAGGACGTAGGCCATCGTCTGGCGCGCCAGCGGCGCATTCGGCGACGAGATCGGCGTCATTGCGTTCCTCCTCTGCCTGGTTCCGGCCCCAGCCCATCTTCCCCGCGCGCCTCCGCGGACGTTCACGTAAAGCACCCGGGGAGCGAGGCTCCGGCAGCCAAGGATGACAGGCCGCAGTCTAACCTGAATCGCAGCGGAGGTAGAGAGTGGCAAGCGGCGGGAGGGTCATTGCGGCCGATGCCTCGAAACCGTGCGCCGGCACCTCGGAAGCCATCACCGCGCCTTCATTGCCCGTCCCCGAGCCCCCGTAGCCCCGCGCATCGGAGTTCAAGATCTCGCGCCAAAGCCCCGGCCGCGGCAGCCCGATCCGATAGCCGGCGCGCGGTACCGGCGTGAAATTGCACACCACGGCAACCGGCGGATCGCCCGCCCCGCCAAAGCGCAGCCAAGCATAGACGGATTGATCCGCGTCGTCGGCGACGATCCAGCGGAATCCTTCGGCCTCGCAATCGCGTCGATAGAGCGCCCCTTCGCTGCGACAGAGCCGGTTGAGGTCGCGCACATAATCCCTGAGCCCACGATGGAAATCGTATTCCAAGAGGTGCCAGTCCAGGCTCTGTGCGAAATTCCACTCCTCAGTCTGCCCAAACTCCTGCCCCATGAAGAGAAGCTTCTTGCCGGGATGTCCCCACATGAAGCCGTAGTAGGCGCGCACGGTCGCGAAGCGTTGCCATTCGTCTCCTTTGACCCGCCCGATCACCGTTCCCTTGCCGTGCACCACTTCGTCGTGCGAGATCGGTAGCACGAAATTTTCCGCGAACGCGTACAAAAGCCCGAATGTCATCTCGTGGTGATGCCAGCGCCGGTGCACCGCCTCGCGGCCGAGATACGCCAGCGTGTCGTGCATCCAGCCCATGTTCCATTTGAAGCCGAAACCCAGTCCGCCGGCGTAGACGGGCCGGGAAACCCCGCTCCAGGCGGTCGATTCCTCGGCGATCGTCATGCCACCCGGATGCAGCCCGTAGACCAATTCATTGAACCTGCGCAGGAAGGCGATCGCGTCGCGATTGTCGTTGCTGCCGTCCGGGTTCGGCGCCCATTCACCCGGCCGGCGCGAATAATCGAGGTAGAGCATCGAGGCCACGGCATCGACCCGAAGGCCGTCCACGTGATAGCGGTCGAGCCAGTAGAGAGCACTGGCAGCCAGCACATTCGCCACCTCGCGGCGTCCGAAATCGTAGATTGCCGTGTTCCAGTCAGGATGGAAGCCGCGGCGCCGATCAGGATGCTCATAGAGGGTCGTGCCGTCGAAGCGCACCAGGCCATGCTGGTCGGTCGGGAAATGCGCCGGCACCCAATCGAGAATAACGGCAAGCCCGGATTGATGCGCGCGATCGACGAACTGAGCGAACCCGGCAGGCGCGCCGAAGCGCCGCGTCGGCGCGAACAACCCGATCGGCTGATAGCCCCAGGAGGCATCGAGCGGATGCTCGGAAACGGGCATCAGCTCAAGATGGGTGAACCCCATCTCCACTGCATAGGGGACGAGCTGATCGGCCAGCTCGTCGTAGGTCAGAAACCGGTTGCCCTCGGCCCTCCGCCACGAACCGAGATGCACTTCGTAGATCGTCATCGGCGAACGCCTGGGATCAACCGCCCCGCGCGCCGCCATGTGCTGCGCATCGCCCCAGGTGAAATTGTCCGTGCGCACGACCACCGAAGCGGTCGACGGACGGAGCTCGGCGCCGAATCCGAACGGGTCGGCCTTCAGCGGCTGCAGGCTTCCGCCGGAGCCGATGATCTCATATTTGTAGACCGCACCTTCGTCGATATCGGGCGCAAAGATTTCCCACAAGCCGCTGTCGACCCGCTTGCGCATCTGGTGGCGCCTGCCGTCCCAGAAGTTGAAATCGCCGACCACGGAGACCCGCTGCGCGTCTGGTGCCCAGACTGCGAAGTGCACGCCGCTCGCGCCTTCGTGCCGCATCGGATGCGCCCCGAGCCGGGCGTAGAGTTCACGATGCGTGCCCTCCACCAAAAGATAATCATCCACCTGCCCGAGCACCGGCTTGAAGGCATACGGGTCCTTGAACCGCCAGACATTCGCACCTTTGACCGCTTCCAGTGTATAGGCAAACGGTGCCCGCTCATCGGGCAAGAGCGCCTCGAAAAAGCCCTCGCGATCGCGCTCTTCGAGCTTGATCGCTGGCCGACCGTCCTCGGCGAGCACGGAAACCTCTTCCGCGCCCGGCACGAAAGCGCACACCGCCAGGCCCCATTGCGTCGCGTGCGGTCCGAGCACGGCAAACGGATCGCCATGCCGGGCGCCGAGAATCGCCGCGACATCCTCCGCATCCGCTCGCCAGCCCGTCATGCTGCGGGTTCCGCCGCCGTGGCTGTTTCGATTCCCCAGATGTCCTGGCAATATTCC
The DNA here is from genome assembly GCA_050730175.1 of Acetobacteraceae bacterium. GTDB lineage: Bacteria > Pseudomonadota > Alphaproteobacteria > Acetobacterales > Acetobacteraceae > JAKAWQ01. The sequence continues at coordinate 9,560 of JBOHMN010000422.1, forward strand.
CGGATCGCGCGATCCGCGTTGAACCATCCCATCCGCGCGGTATTCAGGATCGCCATCCGCCACCAATGTGCGGGATTCCGCCAGCGCTCCGCAACCAGGCGCTGGGTTGCATAGTAGGCGTCGAAATCGGCGGCAACCATGAAATAGTCGTGATGAGTGACCACGTCGACAAGGCCGCGGAACCGCGCTGCATCGTCGGGTGAAAAGAGTCCCGATTCGATCGCCTCCAGAACTTCCCCGAGCGCCGAAGATGCGGCGATCGGCGCCACAGCCTCCAGCCCTGCCGCACGCCGCGCCGCGACCTCTTCCGCCGTCAACCCGAAGATGAACAGATTGTCCGCCCCCACGTGGTCGCGAATCTCGATGTTCGCACCGTCCAGGGTGCCGATCGTCAGCGCACCGTTCAGGGCGAGCTTCATGTTGCCGGTCCCGGAAGCCTCCATCCCCGCCGTCGAAATCTGTTCCGAAAGGTCGGCGGCAGGAATCACCGCCTCCGCAAGACTCACATTGTAATTGGCCAGGAACACCACCTTCAAGCGCCCGCGTACCGCGGGATCCTGATTCACCACTTTCGCCACGTCATTGGCGAGCTTGATGATCAGCTTCGCCTGATGGTAACTCGGCGCGGCCTTGCCGGCGAATAGCTTGACCCTGGGCACCCAATTGTCGAGCGGGCGCGCGCGGATCGCCTGATAGAACGCGATCGTCTCCAGAATGTTGAGAAGCTGCCGCTTGTATTCATGGATGCGCTTGATCTGCACATCGAACAGCGCCTCGGGGTCAACTGCAACGTCCGTGCGTTCGCGAATCAGCCGTGTCAGCGCCACCTTGCTCTGGCGCCGCACCTTGGCAAACTGTTCGCGGAACGCCGGATCGGTCGCAAATCCTGCCAATTCGCGCAAGCTTTCTGGCTCGTCCAGCGCTCGCTCGCCCACCGCGTCGATGATCAGCTTCGTGAGGCCCGGATTGGCTTCCGCGAGCCAGCGGCGAAACGCGATTCCATTGGTCTTATTGACGATCCTGTCGGGATAGAGCGTGTTCAGTTCACGAAATACCGTCGCGCGCATCAGCTCGGTATGCAACAGCGAAACGCCGTTGACCTTGTGCGAACCGAGGAATGCGAGGTGCCCCATCCGCACGCGCCGCCCGTCATATTCATCGATCAGCGAAACCGCGGAAAGGCCTGCGTCTTCCCGGCCCGCCTTGCGCAATCGGTCGAGATTGCGCGCGTTCAGCAGGTAAATGATTTGCATAGTCCGCGGCAGCAGCCGCTCGAACAACGGCACCGGCCAACTCTCGAGCGCCTCGGGCAGCAGGGTGTGATTGGTATAGGAGATGCTCCGCTGTGTCAGCTCCCAGGCGTCATCCCACGGCACCTCGTGGATATCGACCAGAAGTCGCATCAATTCCGCAACTGCAAGCGCCGGATGCGTGTCATTGAGCTGGATTGCCACCTTGTCGGGCAGATCGCGCAAGCGGTTGCCGCCCGAGAGGTGCCGGTGCAGCAGGTCCTGAAGCGAGGCCGAAGTGAAAAAATACTCCTGCCTGAGGCGCAACTCCTGCCCCTCCGGCGTTGCGTCGCTCGGATAGAGCACCTTCGAAATAGAAGTCGCGCGCACCTGCCCGGCGAGCGCGCCGACGAAGTCGCCGCGATTGAACACGTCGAGCCGGAGCAGGTCGGCCGCCCGAGCCGACCACAGGCGGAGCGTGTTCACGTGTCTGCCGCGCCAACCGTGGATCGGGGTATCATAGGCAACGGCCGCAACCTCTTCGCCCGGGTGCCAGGCCTGCCGCGCCGTCTCTCCTTCGCCGGAAAGCACCTCGACGTGGCCGCCGAAGCCGACCCGGTAGCTCCGTTCCGGGCGGGGAAATTCCCAGGGATTGCCGAATGCCAGCCAATCTTCGGGAAATTCCTGCTGCCAGCCGTCTCGTAACGTCTGGCGAAACAGCCCGTTCTCGTAGCGGATGCCATAGCCGTATGCCGGCACTCCGAGGCCCGCCATGCTCTCCATGTAGCAGGCGGCGAGTCGGCCGAGGCCGCCGTTGCCGAGTGCGGCATCGGGCTCCAATGCGCGCAGGCTGTCCAAATCGATGCCAAGCCCGGCCAGTCCTTCGCGTGCCGCTTCGAGCAGCCCGAGGCCGATCAGCGATGCGGCCAACAGCCGGCCAAACAGGAATTCGAGGGAGAGGTAGTAAACGCGCTTGCTGCCAGCGGCAAAGACCCTGGCGCGGGTCTCGATCCAACGCTCGACAACGCGATCGCGCACTGCCAGCGCCACCGCCATATACCAGTCCCGCTGGCTCGCGCTCGCTTGAGCCTTGCCGACATCGGCCCTGAGCTTGGCCAGCACCGCCGCGGCAAAGCGCGCCGCCTCGGTGTGCGCGCCGCCGTCCGGCTGCAACTTTTCGCCCGACTCCCCTGCCACGTGTTGTCCGCTCGTCCGCTCGTCCATTGTCTCCTGCCTCAACTGAGAGGCCATACCGGCAATCCTGGCAAGGCCGGCCGAACTGGTCCGCAACAACCGTAAGGGGGCAGGACACTGAAATCAAACGGCCAGTGTGCCGAAAGGCGGCCCGATGCGTGAGATACAAGCGTCAAGGTCGGCACACTGATAAAGCTGCAGCCAGTGGCACTGCTCATGGCATCGAAACTCTGGCAAACTAAGTCCGGAGTCGGTATGGTATCGGCTATGTGCCCGCTGAATCAACGAGACATCGTGCAAGCCGGCCTTCAGGCACCATGCGCTGCGGCGGCCACGATCAAGCGGCGGGATCGGGCGGAAAGGAGAAGGAAAATGTCAGGCTTCACGCTCAAACACAGTCTTCTGCGGGGCCTCGGTCTCTCGACGTGCGTTGCCTTTGCTCTCGGCATACCGGGGATACCCGCCCTCGCCCAAGGCTCCGGCCTATCGGTCGATTCCTTCTCGGCGGACTTTTCGGCGATGGCAGCGCTGAAGCCGCTCGTCGCGCACGGAAAAGGAAAAATCGGCGTTCTGCTGCCGGAAACAACAACCTCGGCACGCTACGCCTCTTTCGATACGCCCTATCTCAAAAAGTCGTTCGCGATGGCGGGTATGCCGGCCGACGACGTCTTCATCACCAACGCTCAGGGGAGCGAGGCGACCGAGCTGACCCAGGCGCAGGCGGACATTTCGCAGGGTGCGACCGTGCTGTTGATGGATCCGATCTCCTCCGGCGTCGGCGCCTCGATCGAGACCTACGCAAAATCGCGCGGCGTCAAGGTGATCGACTACGACCGCCTGACGCTCGGGGGCAGTCGCGATTTCTATGTCAGTTTCGACAACGTCAAAGTCGGCAAGTTGATCGGCGAGGGGATGGTCGCCTGCCTCAAGGACTGGAACGTCGCGAAACCTCAGCTTCTGGTTATGCGCGGCGCACCGACCGACAATAATGCAACCTTGTTCGCAGAAGGGTACAACAGCGTATTGCAGCCGTATTTTGCTTCCGGCAAATTCGTGAAGGTTGGCGAGCCTGCCGGCACCTGGGATCCGTCGGTCGCACTCACGACGTTCCAGGAGCAGTTCACCGCGCATTCGAACATCAACGCTGTGGTGATGCCGAACGACGATGTGGCGAATGCGGTGGTCTCCTATCTGCGCACCCTCCGGGTGCCGCCTCGGCGGTTCCCGGTCACCGGGCAGGACGCGACGCTGACCGGCATGCAGAACGTGCTTTCGGGCTATCAGTGCGGTTCGGTCTACAAGCCAATCTATCTCGAGGCGCAGGCGGCAGCAGCGCTTGCCATCTACCTCAGGGCTGGCGAGGAGCCGTCGAAGGCGCTGGTCAACGGCACGACGATGGATACTACGACGAAGCAGCCGGTACCCTCGGTCTTGCTCACACCGATCTGGGTGACGCCGAAGAACATGGCCGCGACCGTGGTAAAAGACGGCTTCGTTCCAGCCGCCAAGTTGTGCGCGGGCGGCCTTTCGGCTGACTGCAAGGCAGCCGGCATCACGCCCTGACCGACGCTCACGAAAGGCTCACGGCCATGGACGACGTCGCAACGACGACCGTTGAAAGCCGACTCAGGCTGCGCGGCATTCAGAAGCGTTTCGGCGCCGTCCAGGCTCTCTACGGCGTCGATCTCGACGTGCCGCCCGGCAAGGTGACCGCGCTTCTTGGCGACAACGGCGCCGGCAAGTCCGTGCTGATCAAGACGATCGCCGGAATCCATGCCGCCGACGCCGGCGAGGTCATCTGGGAGGGCCGGCCGGTTCACATCCGTTCCCCCGGGGACGCTTCGGCGCTCGGCATCGAGGTCGTCTATCAAGACCTCGCGCTCTGCGACAATCTCGACGTTGTCCAGAACATGTTCCTCGGAAGGGAGCGCGTCCGCGGGACCCTCCTCGACGAAGACAGCATGGAGCAGGCCGCTGTCCGAACTCTCGCCGAGCTGCACGTCACGACGGTGCGCTCGGTCCGCATGCCGGTGGAATCGCTTTCCGGTGGCCAGCGCCAGTCAGTCGCCGTGGCGAAGGCGGTGATGTGGAACTCGAAGCTCGTCATCCTCGACGAGCCGACCGCCGCGCTCGGCGTGGCGCAGACGAAACAGGTGCTCGAGCTCGTCCGCCGCCTGGCCGACCACGGCCTCGCCGTCGTCATGGTCTCGCACAACATGAACGACGTCTTCGCGGTGGCCGATCGTCTCGCCATTCTCAGGCTCGGCCGGATGGTCGCGGCGGGCCCGGTCAGCGAGTTCGACCCACGCATGGCCGTCGAGTTGATGACCCTCGGCCACACCGCGCGTCATATCGGGCACACCGGCCCGGCCGACGACACGACACCCGTGCCATCGGCCGGCGAGTCGGCGCTCACGCTGGCCGCGCCGGACGCGGAGAGCACCGCGGAAATCGCGAACGAGCAGGCCGCGGCACCAGCCGATATCGCCCGCGCCCCGGCGATGAGCTACGCCCAGGCGCTGTGGTCCAGGATCGCTGCCGGGCAGAGCGGCGTATTGCCGGTGGTCCTCGGCGCAATCCTGATCGCCATCATTTTCCAAAGTCAGAACGCCAAGTTTCTCTCCGCCGGCAACCTTGTGAACCTGATGGTCCAAGGATCGGTGTTCATGCTGATCGGCATGGCCGAGGTGTTCGTTCTGCTGCTCGGCGAAATCGACCTCTCCCTCGGCTACGTTGCCGGCATCGGCGGGGTCATCGTGACCGAGCTGGTGGCGCCGAGCCAGAACTGGGGCTGGGGAGCGGCGATCATCGTGGCGCTCTTGGTGGCCTCGGCGCTCGGTCTGCTACAGGGCTCGCTGGTCACCCGGCTCCGATTGCCGTCCTTCATCGTCACGCTGGCGGGATTGCTCGGCTTCCAGGGAATCATGATCGCGCTGCTGGGAACCGGCGGCACGATCCCGATCCGCAACGCCGTCATCAATGACCTCGCCAACGGCACGTTGAGCCGCACCGGCGGCTGGATTTTGATGGCGATCGTGGTCGTCATCTTCGCGGCGATCACCATCGTCCGCGACCGCCAGCGCCGCGCCAGCGGCCTGGCTGCCCCGCCCCAGGCCATCGCCATTCTCAAGATCGTCGTCGCCGCGGTGGCCGGTGTCGTGATCGTCCTCATCTGCAACACCAATCGTGGCGTGCCGGCATTCCCGTTCAGCGGCATGCCGTGGGTGGTCCCGATCGTGTTCGCCGTTCTCATTGCCTGGACGTTCCTGCTCGGCCGGACAGCTTTCGGGCGCTACATTTACGCAATCGGCGGCAATGCCGAAGCGGCGCGCCGCGCCGGGATCGATCTCGCCTGGATCCGCACCATCGGCTTCACGCTGGCCGGCCTCACCGCCGGAATCGGCGGCATCATCTACGCCTCCCGCCTGCGCTCGATTTCGACCAGCTTCGATGGCGGGACGATTGTGCTCTACGTAGTGGCAACCGCAGTGATAGGCGGTACCAGCCTGTTCGGCGGTCGCGGGCATCCGCTGCATGCCGTCCTCGGCGGCATCGTGATCGCGGGGATCGTCAACGGCATGGCCCTCCTCGGCCTGAGCGCCGCCGTCCAGCTCATGGCAACAGCGCTCGTCCTCTTGGCCTCGATCGCCGTCGACGTGGTGGTGCGCCGGCGGGGCATCACCGAGCACTGACCTTCCCGCGATTGCCGGGGCCCTCCTTTTGTGCGACGGAGTTCCGAGGGATCGCTTGTCCGCGCCCGCGAACGAAAAGGGATCAGTGGGCCGCAAGGGCGAAGAGCCGGCTCTGCCGCGCCCGCAACGGCGGCTGCCCGCAGAACCTGTCACGGCTCACCGCGCAGGCGGCGCTCGGCGCGAACCGGAGGAAGGTGGATGGCTGTAGAGGCGGAACGGCGCATTGCCCCAAGGCGCCGGAACCCGGCGCTGAAACGCCTGCGCCGATTCGCAATCGTGCTGGTGATCCTTGTCCCGGCTGCCTGGTTTGTCCCGGTGCCGACGGCAATCCTTGTTGCCTGCGGCGCCGCCGATCTGCTGCGTCACCGTCACCTCACGCTCCGCCTCGCCGAGCAGTACTTCACCGGCAACGGCATCCTGACCTGGCTGCTCTCGCCGCTCAATCTTCTGGCCGACCTCTTCTCCTACCGCAACCGCGGCGTATTCCGCCTCTCCGATCTGCCGCCCGCGCATCAGGCGGAAATCACTGCCTGCACCCAGGCCCTGACCGAGCACGCAACCGAAGTGAAGGCGCACGTGGCGCAAGCGCTCGGCGGCAAGCGCCGCGGCATGTTCACCTTCCAGTGGTATGGAGAGCCGCAATCTCCCGCCCTCCGGATCCCGGCCTTCGAGCAGAACTATCGCTACATCAAGACGATCGCGCTTTCCGTGTTCAACACGCGCGAGCGCACGCACTGGCATTTCGGGCCGCTCCGACTCACTTTCCGCGTGCTCTTCAACCTCGATCCGATCGCGAGCCGAGAAGTCTTCATCGAGGTCGATGACCGCATCCATTACTGGATGGACGAACCGCTCTTCATCTTCGACGATACGTTCTTCCACCGCTCGATCAACGACGTGGATCACGTGCGCTACTGTCTGTTCATGGACATCCTGCGTCCCAACCGCTGCAACAGAGTGTTCGACGCAACCGTCCGCGCCGTGCGCGTTGTTTCCGGATCCTTCCAGAGAATGTTCTACAAGAACTGGTCGTTCCTGCGTTAGCCCGTCTTCGCGGATTGGGGCGGTTTTTGATCGGGCGCGGGTTTCCGATCAAGGGGTTAGCCAGAAAGGTCTTCACTACGGAGGGTGACTGGCGAGGCGTCCGGCTGTGATGCGCGGTGGTAGTTGCGGCGGCAAACTGAGCTTGAGCTGCTGGATCAGAAGCTGCAGTTCAGGCTCCGGCTGGGTGTAACGGGTGAGTAGCATCTCGCGGCCGTCGGCCGTGGGCAGATGAACGTCGATCATTTGGACGGCGGCAAATTTTTCAAGAGCGCTGCGCGCGGTCAGTCCTGGCGCCAGAGCATGCAGGCGACGCTGGAGCGTGATCTGGAGGCAATAAGCCAGGAACGCGATGAAGATATGGGCCTCGACCCTGCGCTCGTGCTGATGGAAGATCGGCCGTATCGCTAGATCTCCCTTCAGGTTCTTGAACGCCTCTTCGACAGCAACAAGCTGGGTATAGTATCGCCACAACAGCGCGGGATCGTTCTCGGTGAGGTTGGTGCGCAGCAGATAGCGTCCTTCCCGCCGTCGGATCTGACGCAGCTTCCGGCGGTTGGACTTGAACCCCATCATCGGTCGCACTTGACGCTTGATCGCTCGATGGTCCTGTTCGACGATGTTGTTGAGGTATTTGACCTGACGAAGCGCAACCTCTGCGTCGTGCCCGGCGTCGTAGCTCTCGATCGCCGCAGCGTTCGCGCCACTCTTGTCGATGGTAATCTTGGCCGGCGCGCCATGTTGGCCGATCGCTTTGTATAGAAAGCGCAGGGCTGCCTTGCGATCCCGCTTCGCAGTCAGCAGGAAATCGATCGTGTTCCCTGCCTTGTCGGCGGCCCGATCCAGATACTTCCACTGACCCCTGATCCGGACATAGGTCTCGTCCATTCGCCAACTGCCGCCTACCCGGGGCTTCCGCATGCGAAAGGTCCAGCAGCGGCACATACTTGAGCACCCAGCGATTGAGCGTCGAATAATCAACCTCCACGCCCCGCTCTTCCATCATCTCCTCAAGCTGACGGTAGCTCATCGGATACGCCACGTACCAGCGCACGCCCCAGAGGACGATCTCCCGCTCAAAGTAGCTACCCTTAAAATCGATCACTGGAGGTCTTCCCGCCACCAAGCCCCCGACGATCCATACGTCAGGCCGACGCTTCCCGAAACTTTGCGCCAGAACCTTTGCAGCGGCGGTGCGCGTAGCGGTCGTTCCCGACGTCAATGACGACCTTATGACCGCGGCGATGCAGCGGCTTGGCGAGCAACGCCAACGCTACGATGACCTCGCATCATAGACCAGCGAAGAGGTGCGGGGCGGCCGGATCGCCCCTCGTTTGCCGCCCTTTTGTGGTTGATCCCGAAAAAGATCGCCGATCCGGGCGACCTTGCCCGGATTGCCCGTTTCTTCGGTGGGGCAAAGCTCGGCCCGAGCGAGGTCAAGCGCTGGCTGCGCGAGGCCGGTGCAGCGAAGCGGTTCGCAGTCTCCCTCGTTCGCGCGCGGGAGCTGACCGAGCAGCGCCTGCGGTTCACGCCGCGCCTGCCGGCGGCCGCCGGATTTGCCGGATGGCGCATCCTGTCCAACGAGGTTGAGCTGATCGGCCGCTACAGCTCGCTGCAGCGCGGCAGGAGCTATGCTGAACTCGCGTGCTGGCTCGACATCGATGAGACGGCGAGCATACCTGGCGTGCCGACAGTCGCTGCCATCACCGAAGACTTTGTCGATGAGATGTTCGTACAGAGGAGTGACGACGAGAAGATTCCCCGCCTTCCCAAGGAGCGTGGTCCGACGCACCAGGCGGCCTCGGCCGAGCTTGCCATTGCCCGGCTGAAGCGCGCCGATCATCGTCTCACTGCACCGGACGAAACGGAGCTTCGCCAGGCGCTCGGCCCGCCGCAGGCCACGAGGTTCATGCGTCAATACGTCAAGTCCTAGATCACCGCCTGGGACATCCAGCGGGTATACAACGAACGGCCAGAGATCAAAGTCGACCAGGTTGCGCCGGTCTACACCGAACTGAGCCATTTCGACGAGCCGCCGCACGTTGATAAAGGCGACCCTTGAAGGCGGCAGCGCGCCGCGGCGCCGGCGGATACACAAAGAATTTGCAAGGGGGTGGACGATGCCTTGCTACACGCAGTCGTTTCTAGTACCTGGAATCGAACATGGTTGATACGCAGTGTCGTGCTGTGGTCAGGCCGCAGAGCTGGGGTAATCTGGGCGATGCCATGAGTTATGGATTGCTTCCCGCCACGTCGCTGCGCTTCTCGCGGCTGAAGGCTTTGCTCGCAATGACGACCCCTCTCAGTCACTCATGCACGCTGGCGGGTACTTATACGGCATCAAGGGTCGCATTGCTGATATTCAACCCGTGGCTTCTCTTAAGCGGCTCAGGCGGGGGTGAGTGCAGCCACGCAATCAATTGCCTTTCAGAGATCGCACCAGAACCAACGGAGTCAACAACATGAATCTCGGATTCATCGGACTCGGCATCATGGGACGGCCGATGGCGGGCCACCTGCAGAAGGCCGGCCACAAGCTGTTTCTTCATGATATCGCCAAACTTCCCGAGGAGTTGCTCAAGGCCGGCGCCCAGGGGTGCACATCTAGCAAAGAGGTCGCTCGCGATTCCGATATCGTGATCATCATGGTGCCTGACACGCCCGACGTCGAGGCGGCGCTGTTCGGCAAGGACGGAGTGGCCGAGGGGCTTGCCCGCGGCAAAATCGTTGTTGATATGAGTTCGATTTCGCCGATCGCGACCAAGAACTTCGCACACCGCATCAACGAACTCGGCTGCGAGTATCTGGACGCGCCAGTGTCCGGTGGTGATGTCGGCGCCAAGGCTGCCTCGCTCACCATCATGGTCGGCGGTTCCCGGCCAACCTTCGACAAGGTCAAGCCGTTGTTCGAGCTGATGGGCAAAAACATCACGCTGGTCGGAGGCAACGGCGACGGCCAGACCACCAAGGTCGCGAACCAGATCATCGTTGCGCTGACCATCGAGGCGGTGGGAGAAGCGCTGCTGTTCGCCTCCAAGGCCGGGGCCGATCCGGCAAAGGTACGAAGCGCCTTGATGGGCGGTTTTGCCAGCTCGCGGATTCTCGAAGTGCACGGCGAACGCATGCTCAAGCGGAATTTCGCGCCGGGGTTCCGCATCGCGCTGCACCAGAAGGATCTCAATCTCGCACTGCAGGGCGCGAAGCAGCTCGGTCTCAGCTTGCCCAATACCGCGACGTGCCAGGAGCTGTTCAACGCCTGCGCTGCGAACGGGGGGGCGGCATGGGATCATTCCGGCATGGTACGGGCGCTGGAAATGTTGGCGAAGCATGAGATCGCCGCACAGCCTGAGCGCTGAACCGGTGGGCCTCGGCGATCCGAGGGTGATGCTGCGCCGCCTGTTCGATGCGGCCGTGAACGCTGCGAAGCCAGAGAAAGTGGTGCCCGCGCACTTGCCGGTTGCGCCCAAGGGGCGGACCATCGTCGTCGGCGCCGGGAAAGCCTCGGCCGCGATGGCCCGGACACTGGAAGACCACTGGCCGGGACCTCTGAGCGGCTTGGTTGTCACCCGCTATGGGCACGGGGTGCCCTGCCAGCGGATCGCGATCGTCGAGGCGTCACACCCCGTGCCCGACACGAAAGGTCGTGCCGCTGCCGCGCGTATTCTCGAAATGGTGCAAGGGCTCAGCGAGGACGACCTGGTGATCGCGCTGATCTCCGGCGGCGGATCGGCGCTGCTGAGCCTGCCCGCGCCCGGCCTGACGCTCGAGGACAAGCAGGCGATCAATCGGGCGCTGTTACGATCGGGCGCCGACATCGCGGAGATGAACGTTGTCCGCAAGCACCTTTCGGCGATCAAGGGCGGGCGGCTTGCGGCAGCGGCCTGGCCGGCACGCGTCGTCAGCATGTTGATCTCCGATGTACCCGGAGATGACCCGGCCGTCATCGCGTCCGGACCCGCCGTCGCGGATCCGAGCAGCTTTGCCGACGCGCGCGCGGTACTCGCGAAATACGGGATCACCGAGCCGGCTTCGGTTCTTCGTCACCTGCAACGAGCGGGGAACGAGACACCGAAGCCGGGCGACGCGCGTCTGGCCCGGGCAGAGGTGGTCCTGATCGCGACGCCGCAGATGGCGCTCGAAGCGGCGGCCGCACTTGCCCGCGCCGAGGGTGTGACGGCCACGATCCTGGGCAACGCGATCGAGGGTGAGGCGCGTGAAGTGGGACGGGTGATGGCCGGGATCGCCCGCCAGGCCGCGCTCTACGGCCAGCCCACGGCGCCGCCCGCGGTGTTGCTTTCCGGCGGCGAAACGACGGTCACCGTGCACGGCCACGGCCGCGGTGGCCGCAACGTCGAGTTCCTGCTTTCGCTAGCGGTCACGCTCGATCGGCTGGCGAGCATTTATGCGCTGGCCGGCGACACCGACGGGGCAGACGGCACAGAGAACATCGCCGGGGCGATCATCACCCCCGACACGCTCACCCGCGCCGAAGCAAAGGGGATCAGCGCCAAAGAACGGCTGGCCGACAACGACGGGCACGGCTTTTTCACCGCGCTCGGCGATGAAGTGGTCACCGGGCCCACGCTGACGAATGTGAACGACTTCCGCGCCATCCTGATTGGCGGTTGATCCCCTCAACTAGCCCACCAGGCGGAACGCCGATGCAGCGCCAATTGAACACCGGAATGCTCGCAAGTCCGGCGCGCCGTAACGAGAGGCGCGGCAGCTACCAGCAACCGGCGGGCACATGAGGATGCCAGGTGATGTCCCATTCATCGATCGAAACCGTTGGCGGCTCAGGGCTCTCTCACGGGGAGCGCGTGATGACGCGGCTCGAGCAACTGGCACGGTTTTCCACGGAGCCTGGCGCGCTGACCCGCCTCTACCTCTCACCAGCGCACAAAGAAGCCTGCCGACAAGTCCGGGCCTGGATGGAGGCAGCCGGAATGACCTCGCGGATCGATGCCGTGGGCAATGTCGTCGGCCGCTACGAAGGACGGACGCCGAGCGCGCCAGCATTGCTCCTCGGCTCGCACATCGATACCGTGCGAAACGGCGGAAAATACGACGGCAGCTTTGGCGTGGTGGCCGCGATCGAGGCAGTCTCGTGCCTCAAGAACGCGGGCGAACGCATGGCAATCGCGATCGAAGTGCTCGCGTTCGGTGACGAAGAGGGCGTGCGTTTTCCGGTTGCTCTGACGAGCTCGCGTGCCGTGGCCGGCACACTCGACCCGGCGACGCTGGATGCGAAAGACAGCGAGGAAATCAGCATTCGCGAGGCGTTGCGCCGGTTCGGCTGCAGTGCGGACGAAATTCCGAGCGCCGCACGCCGCACGGCGGACGTGCTCGGCTATATCGAACTGCACATCGAGCAAGGCCCGGTTCTGGAAGCCGAAGGTTTGCCGCTCGGGGTGGTGACCGCGATCGCCGGCGCCTCACGCGCGACGGCCGAGATCACCGGGATGGCCGGGCACGCGGGAACGGTGCCGATGGCGCTGCGCCGCGACGCGCTCGCGGCCGCCGCGGAGATGCTGCTTGCCGTCGAAGAGATCGCACGATCGATGCAAGACGTCGTCGCGACGGCAGGCTGGATCGAAGCGATGCCGGGCGCGGTGAACGTCATCCCGGGCGGCGCCCGCTTTTCGCTCGACGTAAGGAGCCCGAGGGACGCGGTGCGCAATGAGGCGACCGCACGGATCGAGGAAGCCTTCAGAACGATCGCCGCGCGCCGCAATGTTGGCGTCCGGCTGGTTCGTTCGTACGAGGAGGCCGCCGCCACCTGCGCACCCTGGCTTGTCGAGCAGCTTGCAACGGCGCTCGGGCGCTCTGGCATCCGGCCGCGCAATCTACCCAGCGGGGCCGGCCACGATGGGCTCGCGATGGCCGCGCTCTGCCCGATTGGGATGCTGTTTGTTCGTTGCAAAGGAGGGATCAGTCATCATCCGGCCGAGGCGGTCACCGCCGCGGACGCCGGGATCGCGATCACCGTCCTGGTTGACTTCCTGCGCCATTTCGTTCCGTCGCTCGGACTGACTGCTGCCCTGGAGACGCCAGCACCATGAGCGACCGCGCCGCCCAGGCGATCATCAGCTTTCTCGAAAATCAACGCGCGCGGCAATCGCGGTTCCTCGCTGAACTGGTCCGGGAGCCGTCCGACAACCCACCCGGCAACTGCACGCGGCACGCGGAACGCACGGCCGAGCTGCTCACGGCACTCGGGATGACGGTGGAGCGACACCCGGTTCCCGAAAGCGCCGTCAAGAGCAATGGCATGATCAGCGTGAGCAACCTTCTCGTGCGGAAACGGTTCGCTGCCGGCCCGGTCGTCGCCCTGAATGCGCACGGCGATGTTGTCCCGCCGGGGACGGGCTGGACGCGCGATCCCTACGGCGCGGAGGTGATCGACGGGTGGATGTATGGGCGTGGTGTCGCGGTTTCGAAATCCGATATCGCCACCTACTCGTGGAGCCTGCTCGCCCTCGCCGAGGCTGGCGTGCCGCTCTCCGGCACGGTGGAGCTGCACTTCACGTACGACGAAGAAGCGGGCGGCAATGTCGGCCCCGGGTTTCTGTTGCGTGAAGGCATCAGCAAGCCCGACCTCGTCATCGGTGCCGGCTTCTCCTACGCGGTCGTTACGGCGCACAATGGCTGCCTGCACCTCGAAGTGGAGGTCGCAGGGAAATCCGCGCATGCCGCGATGCCGTACACCGGCATCGATGCACTCGAAGCGGCGAATCATCTGCTCTCCGCCCTTTATACTTGGCGGAGTGAACTCCGCCTGCGCCGCTCGGACGTGCCGGGCATCGGCAGTCCGCAACTCACGGTCGGCCTGATCAGCGGCGGCATCAACACCAATGTCGTCCCGGACCGTGTCAGATTCCGCCTCGACCGGCGGATGATTCCCGAAGAGAAGCCGGCCGAGGTCGAAGCAGAGCTTCGCTGCGTGATCGCCGGGGCCGCCGCCCTCTATCCGGACGCAAAGGTCAGCGTGCGTCGAATTCTTGTGGTCGAGCCGCTCGCACCACTCCCCGCCGGGCGGCGGTTGGCGGAACTGCTCGCAGCGCACGCAACGCGCATCATGGGCGAGCCGGTCGAGACCAAGGGTGTGCCGCTTTATACTGACGCGCCGCATTATGCGTCCCGGGGTATCCCGGTCGTGCTGTACGGCGCCGGCCCGCGCAGCATCGAGCAAGCCAACGCCCATCGCGCCGACGAGAAGCTCCTGCTGGATGATCTGCACAAGGCGACGCAGGTCGTGGCGCTCACGCTGCTCGATCTTTTGCGCAAGCCGTGACGGTTGCCTGGCAATGGATCCGGTTCGGGGGCGGGGCCTTCAGAACCGATAGCGGATGCCGGCGCTGAAGGCGCTGGCGGTCTGATTGGCGGAGAGGAGGCCCTGGTAGCGGAGGAAGCCCACGAGGTTTCTGTTGGCGGCGAAGCGGATGCCGACGCCGGCTGTGCCGGCGGTGGGGGCGGGCGAGACGCCGGCGACGGTCGCGGAGAAGGGGCCGGCGGAGACTGAAGCGGTGCGAGAAGTGCCGGAGAAAGTCTCCTGTACTCCGGCCTCGATCCACGGGCTGAGCTGCCAGCTTTGCAGCGCAAAGCTGCGCGAGACCCTGAGGCTCAGCGTGGCGTCGCTTTCGTCGGTGTTCAGGCTGTCGTAGGTGAGGTCGAGCAGGCTTGCCCCGGTTTCGGTGAAGCCGCCCTGGTGGGCGTGGAGGTAGGCGAAGCTCGCACGCGGCTCGAGGACCCAGGGGCCGAGCGGCACATCATACGCGGCGCGCACGGCAAAGAGGCCGAAGCTCGCGCCGCGGTTGCCGGTGGCGGCGAGGCCGGTTGCGGGGATGACCCGGCTGCCGTCGACCTGCCCGCCGCCATAGGCGGCCATGCCGCCGACACGCAGCCTGCCCTGCACATAGCGGCCGTAGGCGAAGCCGAGGCCGGCGTTCTGCGAAGCGCTGCTGCCGTCGGAGAAATTCAGGCCGGTGGCGAGGTAGCCACCGCCGAGCCCGACGGTGAAATGGCCGAAGCCGATGCCGTAGCCGACCAGCATCCCGGCATAGTTGTCGGTGAAGGAAGAGCGGGCGCCGGAACCGTAGAGATTGCCGATCCCGCCCAAGCCCCGCAGCCAGGCCTCCGAACGGAAGCCCGCGCCGAGCTGATGGACGACGCAGCCGTCCTCGGGCGAGAGGCTGCGCCGGGCCGAGGCGCCGCAGCCATCCGCGAGCACCGCATCGCCGACGCCGGCGGCGGCGCCGAGGATCGCGGTCTGCAGATCCGCCGCCTGCTGGCCGCCGTTGAAGAACGCAGCCGCGGGATCGAGCGAGAGCTCGACATCGTTGGTGCCATAGCGCACGGCGGGGATGAGGTAGCCGGCGAAGGACGGGTCGGCGGCGACTGAGCTGAAGCTGCCGCTGACGCCGCCTGCGGCATGCAGCACGTCGTAGCGCGCGC
>JBOHMN010000423.1:0-13357 GCA_050730175.1 Acetobacteraceae bacterium
CGATAGCGCTCAAGGATCGCGGCCGCACGGCCGTGGAACCGCCGCCGGTCGAGAGCGCGCCAGCGGTGATGTGGCGGATCCAGCAACAAGAGATTTTCGGCGACACTGAGATTATCAATCAGTGCCAGCTCCTGGAACACCGCCGCGATGCCGTGCGCCAGCGCCTCACGCGGATTCTTGAGACGGAGCGGCACACCGCTCAGCCTGATCTCGCCGCGATCCGGCGCGATCACCCCGCCGATAATCTTGATGATCGTGGATTTGCCGGCACCGTTTTCGCCGACCAAGCCGAGCACGCTGCCGGACGCGGCATCGAAGCTCACGTCCCGGACCGCGTGCGTCGCCCCGAACCATTTGTCGATGCCGCGGACCGTGAGCGTCGCTGCGACGGTTTCCGCCGCCGACCTGGCCCGGCTTCCGGCGGCGGTCTCTCGGCTACTTGCCGAGGGCGTCATTCATCGTCAGTTGGAAGCCCGAGCCCGGAATGTCGATGTCGTCATAGACGGTGGGCGGCTGGTCAGGGAAAACATTCACGCCTGGCTTCAACTCCTCTGTCGTCAGGGTCGGGATGCCGACCAGGATGTCCTTGTTTTTCGGACCTTTTCCGTCGAGCACGTCGACCGCGACCTTGAGCGCATAGGCACCGAGCGCCGGCGGGTCCCCAGCCGAGATCCCCTTCAACCCCTGGTCTTTGTACTTGAGCATCATCAGTCGCCAGCCGTTGGACGCTTCGCCGGCCATCGGCACGAACTTGTGGTGGAGGTTGATAAAGGCTTGTGTCGTGCCGTAAGCGCCCCCCTGGTTGATCACGCCCTCCACATCGGGGTGCGCAGTCAGTCCCTTCGTCATTTCCGCCTGCGACACGTTTTCATCCCAGCGCCCATAAACCTCCGCAATCACCTTGATGCCGGGATATTTTTTGAAGACGCTCATCACCCCTTTGTACTCGGCGAGATCGCCTTCGAAGCCGGGCACGCCGCGGTTGATGATGACCTTGCCTTTGCCGTTGAGCGTCTTGACCAGCCATTCGGCCTGCAGCACGCCGAACGCCACAAAGTCCTCGTGTACCTTGTAGGCACTCGGGGCCGAGAGAAGGTGATCGAAATCGACGACCACGATGCCTCGCCGCGTCGCCTGAGCGACCACGGGATTGAGTCCGGATTCCGAAGCCGGATCGATCAAAATCGCATCTACGTGGCGCGATATCATGTCGTCCATTGCCGCAATCTGCTTCTGCACCTCGGTGCCCGAACTGGTCACGGTCAAGATGACGTCATGCGAATGATACTTCCTGGCGTATGCCTGGGTCAGGTTGACCATCTCGATACGCCATTGATTGCCGATGTAGGAATTGCTGAGCGCGATATGGTACGGCTTGCTCGCCGCGCGCGCCTGCCGCACGAAGCCGGCCGGAGCGGCCAGCCCCGCCATCCCCGCGAGGCCCGCGGACAGCATCAGGCTGCGCCTGGAAACAGGAAACCCCTTGGACATGTTCTCTTCCCCCACTGTTGGCGAGCGGCAGCAGCAGAGCGGACGCACGGAGCGCGCTCGTGACCTGTGCACGACACCCGTCGCAACCGTATTCTCCGCGTTGCCGCGTGGCAATGCCGCCCTCCGCTCTGCGCCGTGCCGCTGGGCGGGCCTTTCCGCCGCCGGCTTGGTCTCGCTGCCGGTGGTGGTTTCCCGGCTACTTGCCGAGGGCGTCATTCATCGTCAGTTGGAAGCCGGAGCCCGGAATGTCGATGGCAGTGTAGACCATAGGGGGTAGGTCCGGAAACGCGTTCACGCCAGCCCTAACCTCGTCGGTCGTAACGGTCGGGATCGGGATGACGATATCCTTCGGCACTACCTTTCCGTCGAGCACAGCCACGGCGATCTTCAGTGCGTACGCGCCGAGCGACGCGGAGTCGCCGCAGGAGATGCCGCGGAGGCCCTGGTCCTTGTATTTCAGCATGGCGAGACGCCAGCCATTGGAATCCCCACCGGTCATCGGAACAAACTTGCGGTGCAGGGACAGGAACGCCTGCACCGCGCCATACGCTCCGTACTGGTTCAGCACTCCGTCGAGGTTAGGATGGGCAATCAGCGCCTTGGTTATTACTGCCTGGCTGACAGTTTCATCCCATCGACCGAACACCTGGGTGGCTACGTGGATATCGGGGTGCTGCTTCAGCTCATTCATCGCGCCCTTATGGAGGGCGATATCGCCTGGGAAGCCGGGAACGCCCCGGTTCATGATGATGTTCCCCTTACCGCCCAGCGCTTCCGCAAGCCATTTTCCCTGCAACTCCCCCATCTTCACGAAATCGACGTGCACCTTGTACGCGCTCGGGGCCGATACGAGGTGGTCGAAATCGACGACGACGATGCCGCGCCGGGTCGCCTCGGCGATCACCGGATTGAGCCCGGCCTCGGAGGCCGGATCGACCAAAATTGCGTCGACGTGGCGCGATATCATGTCGTCCATCGCCGCAATCTCCTTCTCCACCTCGGTACCCGAGCTGGTCACGGACAAGGCGACGTCATGCGGATGATACTTCCTGGCGTACGCCTGGGTCAGGTTGACCATCTCGATGCGCCATTGGTTGCCGATGTAGGAGTTGCTGAGCGCGATATGGTACGGCTTGCTCGCCGCGCGCGCCTGCCGCACGAAGCCGGCCGGAGCGGCCAGCCCCGCCATCCCCGCGAGGCCCGCGGACAGCATCAGGCTGCGCCTGGAAACACGAAACCCCTTGGACATGGTCTCTTCCCCCGCTGTTGGCGAGCGGCGGCAGCAGCAGCAGAGCGGACGCACGGAGCGCGCTCTTGACCTGTGCACGACACCCGTCGCAACCGTATTCTCGGCGTTGCCGCGTGGCAATGCTGCCCTCCGCCGGCCGCCACCTTCCGGTGCACCGCGGCGCCCCGGGCCTTCGTCGTGCCCGGGGCCTGATTGAAATTCTGCGCTGGTGTGCGGGCTCGCCCGATGATCCCGATGTGCAGGTGCTTACATCGGCGGCATCAGGCCGTTCTTACCGACGGCGACAAAATTCGCCGCGGCGGCGCCGCCGGCTGTGCCCTCGGTCGCCACCGCAAATGTTTTTGCGCCCGCAGCCAGTATCGAGCGGCCGGCCGGCACCAGACGCACCACCGGCGCATTCGCCGGCACCGTGATCTGCACCTTCTTGCCGTGATCGTAGGCAACGCTCAGCGCCTCGCCACCCTGAGCGGCGCTGCTGGTGGCCACGGTACCGTTGGTCATGGTGCCCTGGACCGGCGGGGCACTAGCGGCCGTCGTGATAGTGCCGTTGGTCATCGTGCCTTGGACCGGCGGCGCTCCGGCCGGCAGGCTTGCGCTCTCGCCCCGGTCGGCCGCCGCGACGGCGGCAGGCACGCTCCAGGAGTAATGCCCCTCGCCGGTCCCGCGCAGGGAGTTCGGGAAAATCACGACCTCGAGCGCCATGATGTTATTCTCTGGACCGGTTGCGCCGATCCCCACGAACTCTCCGGATTTGACGTCGGAAAGGCTTGCCGGAACGACCGAGATGAACTTCGTGCCTGGGCCGAGCAGAAGCTTGGTGGTGTTGCCACCATATGTCTTGATGACAAGGGTATCGCCGTTGATGGATTCGATCGTGCCGCGCACCCGCGCTCTCTGGGCCGCCGCCAGTGCTGCCGTGCTGCAGCCCACGACCAACAGGCCTGCCAGCGCCACGCTCAATGCTTTCTGCATGAGAATTTCCTCCCTCGGGGTTGCCCCGCGCATATGGGGTGATGGCCGGCCGGGGCAAGCGGCGCGCTCGCGCCGCCTTCACGCCATCATGCCCACGCCTGTGCGCGGCGGCAAAGTGCGCCCCGCGTGAGGGCCGTGAACAAGCGCTTCGAATCGGATTCGCCAGCGCCCGGGGTAGCGCCCGGGCAGATCATGCGGAGGCACGCCCTGCCGGTGCGCGTGACCCACTGGATCCACTTTGCCTCTCTTGTGATTCTCCTGATGAGCGGGCTTGCGATCTTCAATGGCTGGCCGGCCCTGTACTGGGGGATCGCGACCCGGTTCGTGCATCCGCTGCTCGCGATGTTCGCGATGCGGCTGCCCGACGGCCGGGAGGTCGGCATGACCTGGGTCCTCGGCCATCAGTTCGTCACGACCGGCTGGTTCGGCCTCTTCCCCGCAAGCGGTGGACAGGCGGTTGCACGCGGCTTTCCCGCCTGGGCGACGCTGCCCGGGCCGCTCGATCTCGCGCGCGCGCGGCGCTGGCATTTCTTCTTCGCCTGGATCTTCGTGATCAACGGCGCCGTCTATGCTCTCTACGCCGTCGGCAGCGGCCATCTCCGCCGGGACCTCATCCCGTCGGGGCGAGAATTCAGAGAGATCGGCGCATCGATCCGCGATCACGCGTTGCTGCGCTTTCCGAAAGGCAGCGCGGCACGGAAGTACAACGTGCTGCAGAAGCTTTCGTATCTCATCGTGATGTTCGGCATGGCGCCGCTGATGGTGGCGAGTGGCCTCAGCATGTCGCCCTGGATCGACGCCGGCTTCCCGTGGCTCGTCGAAATCTTCGGCGGGCGCCAATCGGCGCGCACCATCCATTTCATCGTGGCGTTCTTGCTGCTCGCGTTCGTGTTGATTCACGTCCTCATGGTGCTGGCCTCGGGCGTGTTCAACAACTTGCGCGGGATGATCACCGGTCGCTACCGGATTGCCACCCTGACAGAGGAGAGGAGCAGGGAACGAGATGAGCCGACGCGAAGCGATTGATCGGCGGCGGCTGATCGGCGGCGCCGCCACCGCAGCCGGGACGCTGCTGCTCGCCGGCTGCGTGCCGTCTGGCTCGGGCGGCTGGCTCGACCGCGTGCTCAACACCGAGGAGACGGTCAACCGCTTCGTACAGACGGCGATCACGCCTGCGGGCGCTCGCGGCCACATCTATACTGCGGCTGACATCTCGCCGTATTTCAAGAGCAATGGCACGCACAATCCGAGCGATCCCGCGTATCAGGCGCTGGCGCGCGACGCGTTCGTCGACTGGCGACTTCAGATCGACGGGCTTGTCGATCACCCGGTCAGGCTTTCGCTCGCCGCACTGCGCGCCATGCCGGGCGTGACCCAGATCACCCGGCATGACTGCGTCGAGGGGTGGAGTTGCATCGGCCAATGGACCGGGGTGCCGCTGGCCGCGATCCTCGCACCGCTCGGTGTGCAGAAGCGCGCGCGTTATGTGATGTTCTTCTGCTACGACACCACGCCGGGCACCGCCGAGAAATATTATGAGAGCATCGACCTGGCCGAAGCCGCGCACCCGGAGACCATCCTGGCCTACGCGATGAACGGGAAAACCATGCCGATCCCGCATGGAGCGCCGCTCCGGCTCAGGCTCGGTCGCCAGCTCGGCTACAAGATGGCGAAGTATCTCCGGCGCATCACCCTGGTCGAAAGCTTTGCCCATATCGAAGGCGGGCACGGCGGTTTGTATGAAGACAACGGCTACGAATGGTACGCGGGGATATAGGGCGCAGCGCACCGGAGTCGGCGGCCCGCGCGACGGAATAGAAGAGAGCCAGCCGCCCGGCCGCTTGCCGGGCTCGCAATCATCATATAGTATGACTTAACTCGGCATTCGGCCAAAGCGAAGGACGGCCGGTGGGAGGGGTGTTTGGCGCTCAGTGCGCGGCTCGCGCGGGTAACAGATCGCAGCCCGGCGCTCGGCTTCGGCGGGCTCGCAGGAACGCTCCCTGCCGAGGGTGGGCTGGTTGCGCGGGTCGTAACGGCACTCGGCCGAGCGATCATCGGCGGGCTGATCAAGCCGCACCGGATTTTGCCGCCAGAAGCCGAGCTCGGCCTGCAATTCGGGGTGAGCCGGACGGTGGTGCGCGAAGCAGTGCGCGTTCTGGCGAGCAAGGGATTGCTCGAGGTCCGTGCACACACCGGCACACGGGTGTGCGCACCGGAGGCCTGGCACCGGCTCGACCCGGCGATGCTCACCTGGCAGAGCGAGACACTCCCCAAGGCGGACTTCATTCGCGAATTGTTCGAACTCCGCCGCATGATCGAACCGGAAGCGGCGGCTTTGGCCGCCAGCCGGATCGATGCCGGTGGAATTGCCGAGCTCGCGCGCGCCTTTCAGGCGATGACCCATGCCGGCGAGAATGTACCAGCGTTCTTCGCCGCCGATGGCGCGTTTCACCGGGCGCTCGCGAATTCGGTGGGCAACACGCTGGTGCGCGCGCTGACCAGTACCGTCGACGTGGCTTTGCAGCTAAGCCTCGAGCTTTCCCTGCCGGCTCCGCGCGGGCAGCAGCGCGGGGTCCCGCTGCACCGCGCCGTGCTGGAGGCAATCGAGCGGCGCGACCCGGAAGCGGCGCGCGCGGCGATGCGCCGTCTGATCGACGATGCCGAGGAAGACGTGCGCCAATCTCTGGCGGCGGGCGTAAGGCGCGCACGGCGCGGCAAGCCCAGGCCGCGCGCCGCGAACCGATAGGAATGCCATGACCAGCTACGCGAATGTCATCCCTTCGCTTTTTCTCGACTTCATGCAGATGCAGGAGTTCGCCAAGGCGCCGATGGTGTTCGTTGCCGGAGACGGCGTGCATCTGAAAACCGACGATGGGCGCGAGTTCATCGACGGGCTTTCCGGCGTGTTCACGACCAGCCTCGGTCACGGCAACCGCAAAATTGCGGCGGCAATCAGCCGGCAGTTGGAACGCCTGGCCTTCGCGCCGCCGCTGCACGGCACCAACCAGCCGGCGCTGGAGCTCACCGAAATGCTGCTGCGCCTGGCGCCCGAAGGGGTGAGCGCGGTCAAGCTGTTCAGCGGCGGCTCGGAAGCGACCGAAGCGGCGATGAAGCTCGCGCGGCAATATCACCGCCAGACCGGCCAGCCCTGGCGCTACAAGATTCTCGGCCGCTACGGCGGATATCACGGGGCGACGATGGGCGCCCTCTCGGCCGGCGGCGGGCGGGAGCGCAAGGCGATCTTCGAGCCGCTCGGAGTCGGCTTCCTGCACGTGCACCCACCGCTCTGCTACCGCTGCCCGTTCGACCAGACCTACCCAAGCTGCGGGCGCACCTGCGTCGAGCTGATCGGGCGGACCATCGAGGCAGAAGACCCGCAAACCGTCGCAGCGGTAATCGTCGAGCCGATTTCCATCTCTTCGGCCGGCTTCGTCGTGCCGCCGCCCGATTATCTCCCGCGATTGCGGGAGATCTGTGACCGCTACGGCGTGGTGCTGATCTACGACGAGATCATCACCGGCTTCGGCCGCCTGGGTACCATGTTCGCCTCGGAATACTACCACGCCGCGCCTGACATCACCTGCTGCGGCAAGGGCATGAGCGGCGGTTATGCGCCGCTCGCGGCGATCCTGATCCGCGACCGGATTGCCCGCGCCTTTTACGGCGAAGCGAGCGAGGGAGTGCAGTTTCATCACGGGCACACATTTGGCGGCAACCCGGTGGCCTGCGCTGCCGGGGTCGCGGTGCTCTCGGAGTTTCTCGCCCACGACATCGTCGAGAACGCGCGCCGCCGCGGCGAACGGTTGCGCGCAAATCTGGAGGCGATGGCGCAGCGCCATTCGATCATCGGCGACGTGCGCGGCGCCGGGCTGCTGCAAGGGATCGCGCTGGTGCGCGAGAAGGCGAGCAAAGAGGCCTTTCCCCCTGGGGTGCGCCCGGGCAAGGCGATCGAGCGGGAAGCCGAAGCGCGCGGGCTGCTGCTGCGCTGTGCCAACGATTTCGTCGCCTTCGCTCCGCCGCTCGTCGTCAGCGATGACGATATCGACCAGATGACCGGATTGCTCGACGAGTGTCTCAGGGCAGTGACGGCGGAGCTGGCAGCAGCGTAGCGAGGCCATGCGCGGTGTACAAACTGGGCATTGACAGCGGCGGGACCTTTACCGACTTGGTCGGGCTCGACGCGGACGGCGCGATGGTCATCGCCAAACACGCCTCCACTCCGCATGCACCGATCGAGGCGTTTCTTGCCCTGCTCGGCAAAAGCCGGATTGCGGACGAACGGATCGAGCGCATCGCCCACGGCACGACGGTTGCGACCAACGCCCTGATCCAGCGGCAGGGTGCGCGAATCGCCTTCGTCACAACCGCGGGATTCGAGGACGTGCCCCTGATCCAGCGCATCAACCGGCCGCGCGAATATGACCTCCACTGGCGAAAGCCGCCACCGTTGGCGCGGCGGCGGCTCTGCTTCGGCGTGCGCGAGCGCGTCAATGCGCATGGCGAGGCCGTCGTGCCTCTCACTGACGAAGCGATACAGCAGGTGGTCGGCGCGATTCGGCACCTCACGAGAGAGGACGCACCCGAAGCGATCGCCGTCTGCCTGTTGTTCGCCTTCCTCAACCCGGTGCACGAGCTGATGCTGAGCCAGCATCTGGCGCAAGCGTTCCCTCGGCTTCCGATCTCGCTTTCGCACCAGGTGGCGCCGATCTGGCGCGAATACGAACGCTCGAGCACCGTACTGGCCGACGCCTATGTCAAACCGCTGGTCGCCCGCTATTGCGAAAGCCTGGAACGGGCGCTCGCGACCCGTCGCACGCATGTGCCCTGTTCGATTCTGAAATCGGACGGCGGCACCACGTTATTGGCCAATGCGGCGCGCCGGCCGGTGGACATTTTATTCTCCGGCCTCGCCGGCGGTCTGGTGGGCGGGCGCTACTGGGCAAGACGCGTCGGCGTTGCCGATGCGATCACGCTCGACATGGGGGGAACGAGCGCCGATGTCGGCCTCATCGTCGGCGGGCAGCAGCGTTTCACGACCGAGTTCGAGATCGAATGGGGGTTGCCGGTCAGCGTGCCTACCGTCGAAGTCCGCACGCTCGGCGCGGGCGGCGGCTCGATCGCCTGGGTCGACAAGGGCGGCATGTTGAACGTTGGCCCTGAGAGCGCAGGTGCCGTGCCCGGCCCTGCCGCCTATGCCGCGGGCGGCGATGCAGCCACGGTGACCGACGCCAACCTGGTGCTCGGGCGGCTCGACCCCGCGTTCTTTCTCGGTGGCGAGATCCGGCTCGACCCGGAACTTGCACGCCAGGCGGTCGCACGAACCGCCGGTGAACTCGGCCTCAAGGTCGAACAGACGGCCGCTGCGATCGTCGATATCGCCGACGAGAACATGACCAACGCGATCCGCCTGCTCACCATCGAACGCGGCATCGACCCGCGCGAATTTGCCCTGATCGCCTTCGGCGGCGCGGGACCGCTGCATGCGCTTGCGATCGCGCGCAAGCTCGGCATCACCCGCGTGGTGATACCGCCGCACCCAGGTCTGGTTTCCGCCTTCGGTGCCGCCATTTCCGAATTGCGGGTCGAGAAGGTCCGGACCGTCGCCGTCCTCAGCGAGGCGGTGGATGAGGCGGCCTTGGTGGAGCAATTCGCCGAGATGCAGGCCGATGCCGGCGCCGAACTCGCAGCCGAAGGGCTGCGCGGCGAAGTGCATGCCGTCTGGAAGCTCGCGCTCCGCTACCACCAGCAGAACTACGAGCAGGACATAGAATTCACACGCTTCGGCGGGCTGGCCGCATGCCTCGCGCAATTTCACCGCCGGCACGCCGAATTCTACGGCTATAGTTTTCCGGACCAGCCGGTGGAGCTGGTGCATCTCCGCCTTTCCCTCTTTGAGGTTGCGGCCGATGACGACAGGCTGGCTGTGCCGAGCGAAGCGGCTACCAGCGTCGGGGTGCGCCACCGGCCGGGCTTCGACGATGCCGGGCGTGCCTTGCGCCTGGCC
This sequence comes from Acetobacteraceae bacterium, assembly GCA_050730175.1. GTDB lineage: Bacteria > Pseudomonadota > Alphaproteobacteria > Acetobacterales > Acetobacteraceae > JAKAWQ01. Next base: position 9,717 of record JBOHMN010000423.1, read on the forward strand.
GTGCACCGGCGCGTTTCACTTGGGCGCGGAGCCCAGCTCTCCGGCCCGGCGATCATCGAGGAAGCGGATTCGACCACCTCCCTGCCTGCCGGCACGCGCCTCACAGTGCATACATCCGCCGCGCTGATCATCACCGTGGGAGAGGAGGTGACAGCATGAACGTGGCAACCAGGCAGCCCGCGCTCGACAGCGTTGGTCTCACGGTTTTGAACAACTTTCTGGTCAATGCCTGCCGGGAAATGGGCCTCGCGATGATGAAGACGGCCTATTCGTCGATCTTCAACGAGGGGCTTGATTTTTCCTGCATCATCCTGGACCGCGACGGCGAGATGGTTGCTTATGCGGAATTCTGCCCGGCCCAGATCGGCGCCATTCTTTACACGGTGAAATGGACGATCGAAGAGCTCGGCCTCGACAGTTTTCATCCCGGCGACGTGGTGATGCACAACGACCCCTATCGCGGCGGCTGCCACATGCCGGAGCACACGGTCATCAAGCCGGTATTTTTCAATGGCGAGCTTTACGGATTCGTTGCCAACATCGCCCATATCACCGAAATCGGCGGCAAGGCAGTGGGTGGATTTGCCGCCGACGCCAAGGAAGTCTATCAGGAAGGATTACGGTTGCCGCCGATCAAGATCATCGACCAGGGCCGGCATGTCGAGGATCTGTGGAAGGTGATCCTGTGCAATCACCGCACTCCGCTGACCTCGTGGGGCGACTTTCACGCCATGATCGGCTCGCTCAGCGTTGCCGAGCGCCGGCTGGAGCAGGCGCTCGCGAAGCACGGCACAGCGGGGTTGCTGGCCGCGGGCAAGGACCTGATGGCGTATTCCGAGCAGCGAATGCGTGCGGAAATCCGTGAGCTGCCAAACGGCGAATACGCCTTCGAGGACTGGATCGAGAATGACGGGGTCGACCCGACCGCCCGCTATCGGATCCATTGCCTGGTCAATGTGCGCGATGACAACATCATTTTCGACTATACCGGCTCGAGCCCGCAGGCGAAGGGCCCGTGCAACTGCACCTACGGGGTGACCGCATCGGCGACCTATAACGCGATGCTCAACCTGACCGACCAGACCATACCGCGCAACTCGGGCTGCTATCGTCCGCTGCGGCTGATCGTGCCGCCCGGCTCTGTGCTGAACGTGGCGCACCCCGGGCCGAGCGTCGGAGGAAACTCCGAAATTCACGAGCGGATCGTCGATGTCCTGTTCGGCGCCCTCGCGGGCGCGGTGCCCGAGCGGGTCGCCGCAGGCGCCGGAGCCAGTTCCTGCAATTTCCTGTTCGGCGGCCGCGATCCGCATACCGGCCAGTATTACGCGAACTACCACATCGAAGGTTCCGGTTGGGGGGCGACACGCGGCGGTGACGGGAACCACACGCAATGCCCGATCAACGGCAATTGCCGCAACACGCCAGTCGAAGTGTTCGAGACGCGCTATCCGTGGGTCGTTGAAAGCTATCGGCTCGCGCCCGGCTCCGGTGGGCATGGGCGCACCCGCGGCGGCTATGGTTGTATCCGCGTATTGCGCGTCGAGGCACCGGAAATCACCGTCTCGAGCTTCATGGATCGGCACCAGCAGGGCACCTGGGGGCTGTTCGGCGGCGCTGGCGGGAGCCCGGGGACCTTGCAGGTGATGCGTGCCGGGGAGACGGAATGGCAGAGTTTCAGCGCGGCCTTCGGCACCACCTCGTCGAGCAAATTCGCCGACGTGCAACTCCATCGTGGTGACCGCGTGCGGATCGTGAGCCCAGGCGGGGGCGGCTACGGCTCGCCGCTCGAACGGGATCCGGCACTGGTGCTCGAGGACGTCCGCGAGGGCTTCTGCGCAGAGGATGCCGCATTTGCGGTTTACGGTGTGGTGCTGCAGAGGAACGAAGGTCGTCTGGCACTCGATATCGAGCGGACCGAAAATGAACGGAGGCGGCGGTGTGATGCAACCCGAGGATAATGACTGGGTGGAGCTGCCGCGCCAGATTTACGTGACGACCGTCTGCCACTGCGATTGCTGCGGCCAGATGGTGGCGCGGCGATTCCTGCGCCAGCACCACGAAGCCAGAGAGCTCAAATTTTGCAGCGTCGCGTGCGCCAAGCTGTGGCGTGAATACTGGCTGCCTCGCTATGGCGGTGGCGGCGTACCAACCTCGCCCGCGGCAGGAAGCGAGTAATGGCGCGCGACGGCCGGAGCAAGGCGGTCGGGTAAGACGACAACACGGAAGACAACAGCAGGAGGGAAACCGATGTCCAGTTCGCGAATCACCGAGGAGCGAGGCCTCAAAGTGCTGCTTTCGGAGCGCACGTTCTCGCGGCGTGCGATGCTCGGCGCTGCGGCGGCAGGAGCCGCGACGATCGTTGCTGAGCGCCGTGCAGTGGCCGCGCAGGATAAAGTGGTCAGCCTGACCTATAGCGGGCAGCGCTGGGGGCTGGTCGAGCACGGCATGGCCCCAGCATTCACCAAGGCGAGCGGAGTCGGTGCGAAGATCATTACCTTCCCGATCACGCAAGGCTATGCGCGAATCCTGACGGCGCTCGGCTCGGGCTCGTCCGAGTACGACGTGATCGAGCTCGACTACAACATCCTTGCCGAGGCTTCCGGCAAGCTCACACCGCTCGATGACATGCTGCGGCACGACGCGACCTATGCGAAGGACTACGATCAGTCGGTGCCCGCCAACGTGCGCGGCCTCTACCGCTTCGACGGGCGGCGCCTGGGCAGCGGCAGCACTTATGGCATCGCCAACGACAGCAATACGCAGCTCGGTTTCTACCGCACCGACGTCTTCGAGAAGGCCGGCATCAAGACGCCGCCGGCGGACTGGAACGAGGCGCTGGCGGTGGCGAAAGAGTTGACCGTGAAGACCCCGGCCGGCCAGCAATACGGGTTCACGAGCAACGGCAAGCGCGGCATCTACTCCTCGACATTATTCGGCCAGATGCTGTTCAGCTACGGCGGTAACTGGCTCGCCGAAAACAACGCCCCGACGCTTACCACGCCGGAGGCGCATGAAGCGCTGGCGATGATCCTAGAGCTGATGAAATTTGCCGATCCGAGCGTGGTCAACGCGAGCGACAACGAAACGATCAGCGCCATGGCCTCGGGAGTCGCCGTCTATGCGCCCAACGCCTGGGGCGACAATGCCTTCACCAATTCGAAGCTGAACAAATTCGGGGCAATCACCAAGGCTATCATCGTGCCGCACGGGCCGGTCGCGGGAGGCAAGCACGCGGCGTTGATGGGCGGCTTCGGATTCGTCATCCCCAGAGCCTCACGCCGCAAGGACGCCGCGTGGTCGTTCATCAAGTACTTTACTTCCAAGGCGAACATGGCCGCCTATGTCGCCGACAGCGGCCAGCCGGCCCGCATCGATACTCTGAAAGAATTCGCTTCCACCGCTCCATTGTTCGGTGCGCTGGCGGAAAGCCTCCCCAACGGCGTGTATCAGCCGGGCTGGCTGCGTGGCCTCTCCGACTTCTACCAGGTGCTCGGGACACAGATTTCGCTGGCGATGACCGGCCAAAAGACGGTCGCGGCGACTCTCAAGGCGGCGCAGGCCGACTGCACCAGCGTGCTCAAGCAATCGGGCGATCTCCAATAGGCCGACCGTGCCCGATGCAGGAGCGACCGCGGTAAAGC
>JBOHMN010000424.1:0-2273 GCA_050730175.1 Acetobacteraceae bacterium
GTTCAATCTCTGCCAGAGGAACGAAGTGAAATCGACCAGCGCCTGGGAAAGCCCGAACACCAGGCTGAGGCCGACCACGGAGGCCAATCCGATGGCGATGAAGATCGGGATGCCGATCCCCATCAGCACGAACATCGCAAGCGCTACGACAAGAACTTCCGATTCAGCGCCGAACGGCATCGTGCAGCCTGGCGATTCGCGGGTCGAGGAGATGCGCGAGCCCGGCGAGCGCGATCACCAGCCCGCCGATCGGGAAGGCGAGTTCGGGCCAGAATTGCGGCACCGCCAGCAACGTGTCCGAACGCAGTCCTTCCTGGTAGCTCAACCAGGCCTGATCCCATCCGGCCACCAGGAGAAACAGGCCAAAGGCCAGTTCCAGGCCGCCCGAAAGGTGCCCGAGCGGCCGCTCCAACCGGGGAAATTTTTCCGCGAGCAGGGTGACGCGGAAATGATGCCCGGTCTTGAGTGCGAGGCCGCTGGCCGCAAACACGATCATGATGAGGCCGTAGCCGGTGGTCTCGAACACCCAGATCGGCGGATCCCGGAGTTGATCCATCACGACCTCGAACAGCACCGGCAGCGGCAGCAGCAAGGCGAGTGCCGCGGCGAAGCCGGCGACCCAGCGGGTCAGCCGCGATATTTGCCCCGCGATGCGGACAGAAGCGCCCTCCCTGACATCATCCGGGCGCGCGCGCCTTTCATTCATTGGTTCGCACGCAATACCTCGTGCACGAGCGCTGCCGGATATTTCTTCTGCTCCGCCTGGGCCATCGGTTCGAGCGCCTGGGCAAAGGCCTGATATGCCGCTGATCCGGGCTCGAGGGTGGTCACCGTGACGCCATGGTCCCGCATCCGCGAGAGATCGTCCTTGAACGAGGCGATGATCGCCTTGTTGGCGACGGTTCCGGCGCGATAGCCCGCATCGATCACGACCTTCCGCAGCGACCCGGGCAACTCGGCGAGAGCCGCCGCGCTGATCACGTAAACGGTCACGCCGACGCTGAAGAGGCCGTTGGGATCAAGCAGATGCCTGGCGACCTCGTATTCCCGAAGGCCGGTCATACCCTGGAGGCCCCCGAGCGCCCCCTCGACCGTGCCACGCTCGAGGGCCGGATAGACATCGCTCACCGAAAGGGTCGAGGGCGCGCCGCCAAGTTCGCGGATGATCTCGGCGGAAAGCCTGTCGTAGGCCCGGATCGTGCGGCCCTTGAACGCCTGTGGCGTGGTCATGGCGCGGCGCGAGATGACCATGGGCGGCCCATTGTCGAGTACCGCCAGGAGCCGCATTCCGCGCTTTGCGAGTCCCTCATCGAGTGTTTTGAAGAGGGGGGTGCCCGGTCCGACCGCCGCCTCGAACCCGGCTTCCGGTGGGCGGAAGAATACCGTGTCCATCGCCGCTGCGGCCGGCGCAATGGTGGCGAGGCTGCCGATCGTCGCCAGCGAGATATCGGCGACGCGGGTCTCGACCGACTGCGGGACCACCTGTTCCTTGACCAGGGATCCTGCCGGGAAGTGCTGCACGGTGATCGTGCCTTGGCTTCCTTCGTGCACGAACCTGGTGAAGGCGGCAACGAACGCCGAAACCTGCGGGGCGCTCGGCGAGCCCCAGGTCGCCAGCCGGAGTGTGTGATCCCTGGCCATTGCCGGGACGCATCCGAGCAGCAGCGCCGCCAGTGTCAGCGCTGCCCGGGTCCCGGTTCCGAAACCCGTGGCCATTCGTTGGCGCCTCGATCGGGCCACTCGTGGTTGGTTTTCGGTGGCCTGCCGATCCCCGCAGCGCGCTGCAAAGGGCAGTGGATTGCGGCGGCAGGACACCAGAAGGCTGCCGCAAGCGGCAGCGCATCGTTCATTCCATCGCATGGCGTTTCCTCCCTGATGCCACCCTGAGCCGGGCAGCGCCCGTCCTGTTGCGATCATGCCATGCCGACCGGCTCCGGCAGATGTGCCATCGCGTCGTCCGGCCGGCTCCGGATCATGTCGGTCAGTTCCTTGCGCACTGGGATCGCCCCGGGATCATCGAAAGCGTTGTGCATCTCGTCCGGATCGTTGACGAGGTCGTAGAGTTCTCCCGCCCCCGAGTCCAGTTCCAGAGTGAGCTTGTGCGTGCGCGTGCGAACCGTGCGCAACCGGAGTGCGACGCCGCAGCGCGACGGGTGCAGATCCCATTCATTGTAGGCAAAGTCGCGATCTCGTTCGTTCCGTCCCTCGAGCAGCTTGCGGAGGCTCCGGCTGTGCATCGCAGAATTGGGCGAGATCCCCGCATAGTCATAGAA
>JBOHMN010000425.1:0-6243 GCA_050730175.1 Acetobacteraceae bacterium
CATCGTGGAAGAGATCCGGGACGGAGCGTGAAACACCATGCCGCCCGAGGCTGCCAGCGGCGCAACTGATAATTTGTTACTACCCAGGTTGCTCAGGATTGATCGACGGTTGACACGCGACTCGGGACATAAGTCAAGCTCCCCATGTCCCTGCCTGCGGGTTCTGATTTGCACGAACCGGCCACCGCAGCGTCGCCAGGCCCGGCGTCCGCGGAAGCGATTATCGCGGCGTTGCGGAGGCAGAATGCCGAGCAACAGGAGCTGATATCGGCGCTGCAGGCACGCATCGCGGAATTGGAGCGGCGGCTAGGGCTAAACAGCAGCAACAGCGGCAAGCCACCATCCAGCGACGGACTGAAGAAACCACCGCGCCTCAGCAGTCTGCGGGAACCGTCAGGCAAGAAGACCGGGGGTCAGCGGGCCACACGGGCCGCGGATCCGCAAGGTCATGCATGTCCTCAGGCGCGCGCGCGGACGCCGCGGGACAGCCGCGCCGTCACGCAGGCTGTGGGCTGCGCCGCACGGGGTCAACGGCTACCTCACTGGCCAAAGCGCATGGCTCGTAAATTATGCGAAGCCATATCGCGCCGGCTTGCGTGTCGGAACCTCGGTCACCGAAAGCACCGCGAACTTTCTTGTCAATCGCCGGATAAACAAATCCCAGCAAATGCGGTGGTCTCGACGCGGGGCCGATCTGCTGCTCCAGGTTTGCTGTGCGGTCTACAACGGTACCCTCGGTTCGGGCTTCGGCCACCTCTTCGAGCCAGTCCCCGGTCCAGCTCAACAATTGGCGAAGGCCGCGTGATCCTCCCAATCTCTGGACACTCCCAGAAGTCCGATCGTAACATTTTGAAAAACCACGACTTCCTTAGCGTCACTTTCTGCACGCCGGGGACGAAAACCCCATCTTGGCCGACCCGCTACTGCGCGAGGACCTGGCAGCGTTCCGGCGGGCGGCCGAGACGCGGCTCGGCGAGCGCCCGGATTTCCTGGAGCATCCTGGCGCGCTCACGGTCCGTGGGCTGTTGCAGATTTTGGCGCGGGCCGAGCAGCTCGCCGCACGATATGCGGCCGGCCGTGGCGGCGGCGCGGGCTGCCCGGGAACAAGCCGAGGCGGAGCGCCGCGATGCCGCACGCGCGGCGGCGAAAGCGCGGCAACGTGCCGCTGCCAAAGCCGAGCTCGAACGAGGAAGCTGCGGGGCCTGCAGCCCGACAGGCCGCGGCCACGGCATTCAGGGCCGGGCACAGGGTGATGGAGGCCGCCGCGGCTCTCCGAGCGATAAGCGCGTGCCTGTTGAGCAGAATCTGGCTACTCCGGAGTTACGACATAGAGCCGCTATGCTTCGCCGGCTTCGTGATCGGCGAGGGTTCGGCTGCCTGCTTCTGTCAGCGAACGCCAACGCGCATCGAGCTCTTCGTCGTGTCGAGGGCGATCCGATACCGGCACACTCGTGGATCGCCGGCGCACTGTGGAGCGAGTGCATGGGGTCGTCTTTTTGATCGCGACCTTAGCTCGCCGGCAGGCCGGGCATCGGGACGCCGAAGGTCTGCAGCAGCAGCACGACGTTGAGGCACAAAATGATTGCCGTCCCGACGAGCGAGGCGACGACTGTCAGCCTGTTGTTGGTGAACTCGCCCATGATGTCGCGTCTGCGGGTGAACAAAACCAGCGCGACCATCGGAATCGGCAGCGCAAACGAGAGGACGACCTGGCTGATCACCAGGGCCCAGGTGGCGTTGACGCCCATGCCGATCACCGCGAAGGACGGCACCATGGTCGCCAGGCGCCGTACCCAGATCGGGATGCTGAAACCGACGAACCCTTGCATGATCATCTGCCCGGCCATGGTGCCGACCGCCGAGCTGGAAATACCGGACGCCATCAGCGAGATCAGGAACACGCCCGCGGCGGCACCGCCGAGCAGCGGCGTCAGGGTGTGATAGGCGGTCTGGATTTCCGAAACGTCGCTGTGGCCGGCGTGGAAGGCGGCGGACGCCATCATCACCATGGCCATGTTGACCGCCCCCGCAATCGCGAGCGCGATGACGCACTCCCGGTTGGAAAAACGCAGCAGCAGACGACGCTCGCGTGCATTCCGGCCAGGCGCACGAGCCTGTGTCAGGCCGGAATGCAGGTAGATCGCATGCGGCATGACGGTGGCGCCGATGATCCCCACCGCGATGGTCAACGCCGCGGCGTCCGGCAGCAATGGCAGGATCGAGTGCAATCCCGCCTGGCCCCACGCGACCGGCGCGACGAACACCTCGACCAGATAACAGAGTCCGATCACGCCTACCATGCCGCCGATGATCAGCTCCATCGGCCGGAAGCCACGTCCCTCTACCATCAGAATGGCGTAAGTGACCACCGCGGTGACGCCCATGCCGGCAAGCAGCGGTATATGGAACAGCAGCGACAGGCCGATCGCCCCGCCGAGGAACTCGGCAAGGTCGGTGGCCATCGCCGCCATCTCGCTCACGCCCCACATCGCGTAAACGACGGGGGGCGAGAACTGATCGCGGCACATCTCGGCCAGGTTGCGCCCGGTGACGATACCGAGCTTGGCGGAGAGCGCCTGGAACAGCATGGCGATCAGGTTCGCCGACAGCACGACCCAAAGCAGCGTGTAACCATAGGCGGCGCCGGCCTGGATGTTGGTCGCGAAATTGCCTGGGTCCATGTAGGCGATCGAGGCGATGACCGCCGGACCGGTGAAGAGCAGGGCGGAGCGGATTCCCCGCCGCCTGCCGGCCAGGACCTCGCGGATGGCGGCATCGGTCCGCCCGGTCATGGTCTGTCTTGCTACGACGTCGCTCACAACGCCTCTCACGGTTTCACGCACGTGTTGATGTAGCCCAGGCTACGTCTATGTCAACAGACGTAACTGTAGGGCGAAGGGTTGACGGATATGAGCGAGCACTACAATGACGAGATCGCCGCACTTTATGATAGAGTGAAAGGCTTGCGTTCGCCGCATCCCAGGATGCCAGGAATCTCGGTGACACCTGATCGGGTTTGATCCAGGAGGCGGCAGGGCAGTTCAGGAGGAGCTAACCAGGTGACCCGAGTCTTGGCCGCAAAGTCGTCCGGCGCGGCAAGCAAAATGCCGGAGGAGCCCACTCAAGCGCTCCGCTTCGGCAAAGCTCGTACGGCGCGCTCGGCCTCCTTGCTGGAGGATTACGTCGAGCTCATTGCCGATCTTCATGCCGCCCTCGGCGAGGCGCGTGCGACCGATGTCGCCAAGCGTCTTGGCGTTACGCACCCCACCGCGATCAAGAGCATCGCCCGCCTGAAGCGAGAAGGTCTCGCAACCGCCCGGCCTTACCGCGGCATCTTCCTCACCCAGGCAGGTCATGAGCTCGCCGATCGTGTGCGAACCCGGCACCGGCTCATGGTCGAGTTGCTGCTCGCCGTCGGGGTTCCTCCGGAAGCGGCAGAGGCGGATGCGGAAGGCATGGAGCACTACGCCTCGGAGGCGACGCTGAAGGCATTTGCTCGCTTCCTCGGCCAGCAGAGACGCAGCAGCGCTACGGCCAGCTAGCCGGGCGCTCAGCGGTGCCGGAGCAGCCGCAGCGCATTCATGGTGACGATGACGGTTGCGCCCGTATCGGCCAAGATCGCGGGCCACAGGCCGGTAAGTCCGGCCAGGGTCGTGACGAGGAACACGGCTTTGAGGCCGAGCGCGATCGCCACGTTCTGGCGAATGTTGCGCATGGTGGCGCGAGAGAGCCGAACGAGGGCGGCCACTCCGCCGACCCGGCCACCAAGCAACGCCGCATCGGCCGTCTCCAGCGCCACGTCCGTCCCCCCGCCCATGGCAATCCCGACCGAGGCCGTCGCCAGGGCGGGAGCGTCGTTAATGCCGTCGCCCACCATGGCGACCGGGGCTTCGGCCTTCAGGGCGGCCACCTGTTGCAGCTTGTCATTCGGCAGCAGCTCGCTCCGCGCTTCCACGCCGAGGGTCGCTCCGATCGCCATGGCGGCACGACGATTGTCTCCCGTCAGCATCACGGACCGGACACCTAGCCTGCGCAGCTCGGCGATGCCTTCAGCGGCGTCCGCGCGCGGTTCGTCGCGGAGCGCGAGCAAGCCGAGCGGCAGGCTGCCCGCAAGGACCAGCACCACGGTTTTGCCCTGTTCTTCCAGCGCCGCGATGCGCTGCTCTACCTCGGGCGGGAGCGGCGCCTGCTCTGCCGCGTAGCGGGGTGACCCGACCGCGATTTGCTTGCCGGTGATGGTCGCGATCGCGGCATGACCTGGGATCACGCGGGTGTTCCTGGCCGGCCGCAGCGGAATGGCATCGGCGGTGGCGCGCTCAAGAATGGCGCGGGCAATGGGATGACTTGATCCGTTCTCGACGGAGGCCGCAAGGGCCAGGACAGTCCGCTCCGTGCCGGACAAAGACACCACGTCCACCACCTGCGGCTGGCCTTGGGTCAAGGTACCGGTTTTGTCGAAGGCGATCGTGCGCACCCGCCCGATCATCTCCAAGGCAGCCCCGCCCTTGATGAGCAGACCACGGCGTATGCCGGCGGCAATCCCGGACGTAATTGCCGCTGGCGTAGACAGCACTAGAGCGCAGGGGCAGCCGATCAGCAGCAAGGCAAGGCTGCGGTACAGCCAGATTCCCCACGCCGCGCCGAATGCGAGTGGCGGCACGATGACCGTGAGCATCGCGACCGCCACCACGGCGGGAGTGTAGATGGCACTGAACCGCTCGATGAAGCGGGCCACCGGAGCCCGGCTGGACTGGGCTTCCTCGACCATATGGACGATGCGGGCGATCGTGTTGTCTGACGCCGCCCGTGTGACCTGGACCTGGAGGGCGGTGCTGCCGTTCACGCTACCAGCGAGCAGCGTGCTGCCTTCCTGCTTCGGGACGGGGATCGACTCGCCCGTGACCGGGCTCTCGTCCAGCTCGGACGCCCCCTCGATGATGATCCCGTCCACAGGCACGCGATCACCGGGGCGCACCAGCACCACCTGCCCAACCCGCACCGCGGCCGCAGGCACCCGGAGCAGGTTCTCACCCTCGACCAGCAGAGCGGTCCGAGGCACCAAGGCAGTCAGGGCCTGGATGCCAGCGCGGGCGCGGCCGGCGGCCACACCCTCCATCAACTCGCCAGCGGTGAATAGGAACATAACCACAGCCGCCTCGGCCGGCGCACCGACCAGCACGGCGCCACCCGCCGCAATCGACATCAGCATCTCGATGCTGAAAGGCGAACCCGCGCGCGCCAGCGCGATCGCCCTCGGACCGGTGGACCACAATCCGACCAGGGTTGCCGGCAACTCCGCCCACCCGCGCACTTCCGGCACGAACTGGCGGGCGACGTATCCGAGGACGAGCAAAACGCCGATCGTTAGCAGCAGCCGAACCTTGCGCGTCTGCCACCAGGGCCGCCCAGTTGGCGCCGCCTCGAATGTATCTTCCCCGGCAACGGGGCTTGCACCCGGGGCGGAAGCCGGCGCCTCAATCGCGCTGACCTCGTAGCCAAGGGATCGGACCTTGGCCTCCACCATCTCCCGCGGCGTCGTCGCCTCGTCCAACCGGAAGGCAAGCGTCTGGCTGTGGTAGTTGACCCGGATGCCCTCCGCGCCAGCCAGCCGCTTGACCACTGTCTCAATCTTGCCGGCGCAGCTCGGGCAGTCCATCCCGCCGACGCGATAACGCAGTGCGGCTATTCTCGACGTGGCGGGTGCGACAGCAATGTCCATGGTGCCCTTGCGCTTGATGCTCCGCCCCGCGACATAGGGCCTGTAGCGGCTACAGGTTCAAGGGATCTCTGGGATAATGGACACCAACGCCTTCTCGATCGGCGATCTGGCCGCGCAAACCGGCACGAAGGTCGAGACGATCCGCTACTACGAGAAGGTCGGCGTGATGTCGCCAGCTGCCCGCACGGCTGGCAACCACCGCGTCTATACTCAGGGGCATCTCGACCGGCTCGCCTTCATTCGACACAGCCGTGAGTTGGGCTTTCCGCTTGACAGCGTGCGGACGCTGTTGACGCTCGCAGATAATCCCAACCAGTCATGCGCGGAGGTCGACGCGGTCGCTTGCCAGCATCTTGCCGCGGTCCGCAGCCGGATCGCCCGCTTGCAGGCATTGGAGGTCGAGCTGGCACGCATGGTGCGTGAATGCAGATGCGGCCGGGTCTCCGACTGTCACGTGATCGAGGTCCTGGCCGATCTGACCCATTCCCATTGCCTCAGCACGGACCATCGCGGCACGGGCTTGT
>JBOHMN010000426.1:0-2220 GCA_050730175.1 Acetobacteraceae bacterium
ACAGAGGAGGAGCAACGTTTCATGAAAACGACAAGCTGGGTGGTAGCAGCGGCCCTCGCGGTGCCGCTGATTGCGAGTGCGGCGCCAGGCGCACTCGCGGCAGGCAGTTCGACGAAGAGTTCCGCCGCGGCGAACGGCCCTGCCAACATGTATACGAAGGGCCTCACGCCAATCAGTACAAGCGTGCTCGCGAAATACACCAATTGCGATGCTGACGGGAAGCCGAAGAACCCTGATCTCAAAATCGCCTTCGCCCAGACCGATATCGGCGTGCCGTGGCGTGTTACGCAAACCAACAGTTTCAAGTTCTGGGTTAAGAAATTGTGCGTGCCACATTTCATCTGGAACCAGGCCAACGCGGATCCAGCCAAGGAGCTGACAAACGTCTCCGACCTCCTGGCGCAGAAGCCGAATGTCCTCGTACTTGATCCGGTGGCCAGTCAACCGCTGGTGCCGGCGATCGAGATGGCCAAGAAGGCCGGTGTGACGATGATTGTCATCGATCGCAAGCTGCCGGTGTTGCCAGGCCCCGACACCTACCCTGCGCTGATCGCGTCCGATGACTTTCGCGTTGGCTATGCGTCTGCCGAAGCCTGGATCGAGAAGCTGAAGAAGGTGCAGAAGACAGACAATCCAAAAGCGAATCTGGCTCTCATTTCGGGAAACGTGGGCTCTTCACCGGCGATCGAGCGAGACAAAGGCGTGGAGGCGGCGATCAAGCCCTACCCGGGGATCAAGATCGTTGCCGACCAGTCCGGTGACTGGACTCTTCCGGGCGGGCGCAAGGTTATGGAGTCGTACGTCCAGCGGTTCGCTCCGGGGCAGTTGCAAGGAGTGTTTGCCGCGTCGGACGAAACGATGCTTGGCGCACGCCAGGCGCTCGAGGCAGCGCACAGGACGGACCTCGACGGCTGGTTCTTTGACGGTGACGGGCAGCTCCAGGGGATCCAGGCAGTTGCCGACGGCTTCGTCGTCGCGACCACCCAGTTTCCGCCGCTGTACGGCGAGCCCAGCGTCCAGGCGGCAATCGCGCTGAGCCAGGGGGTTACGCTGCCGGGGCGGTATTTTCAGTTGCCGCAGAAGACCTTCACCTGCCTCACTGCTGAGGCCTGTGCGAAAACAAAGGCCTATATTGCGATGTTGGAGGCAACTGGGCGGCTATTCTGAGCGAGGCGATATGCGTTCGTGAACCGGCCGAAGGGAGCCGCCGGAAGGCGGCTCCCGAAACGGTGGTCCGGCCGGGGAAGTCTCCGATGCGAATTGTCAGGATTGATTGGCTGGAAAGAGGGGGGCCGGCAGTTACAACGGGAGCATCCGGGCGCCGTCTCTCGAGACGCCTCGCGATCGCCGTTGTCGCAGCCTTCGGTTGTGTGACCTCTTTCTTCATGCCGGCTGCACGTGCCGCGGAACCTCTGCACCCGGCAACGGCGCTGCCAGACGTCAAGACAGTTTCGGCCGAGGACTACTAGATCCTGCTCTTGAAATGGACGCGGAACGTCGTCGTCAAGGGCGTGACGGCACGTGTCGTCTATCTCGACCCACCACTTTATCTTGCCTGGCTCAAGCAGACCAATCCGGACGTCACGCAGCAGCAATTTGCCAAGGCACTCGTCGGTTTTCCGCGCGTTCTCTCGTTCCGCATCGCCTATGACGCGGCCAGCCGAAACCTTCTGGATGCGCCATCCTGGAAGGTTGCTTTGCTTGGGGAAAACGGGAAACGGGAGCCTGCGAAGTCGGGCCATCGCGTCGCACCTGCCAGTCTCGAGAGCAACGCAAATGGCACCTACTGGCAGGAGCAGTGGCTCTATACGTTTGCTGTGCCAGTGAGCTTTCTCACGGCGGAAACCAAGGGCTTCGGCATCACGCTCGACGGGCCCGAAGGCAGCGGTACCGCGCGCTGGCAGTTCGGCGCGGTTCGCGTGGAAGTCACACATCCCGACGCGTACGTTCCCTATCTCGGGGTAGCGCTTCTGGCGTTTAGCGGGATCGTCATTGCGGGCCTTGTTTTGACCCGCCGGCCAAGGCGTAGCTTTTCATGACAACGGCTGGTCCTTATGCGGGTGTGACCGGGCGCCCGGCGATTGAGGTGCGGAACATCGAGAAGCGCTTCCTCGGCATCACGGCGCTCGGCGGCGTTTCGTTCGCGGTGATGCCGGGCCAGGTGCACTGCCTGTGCGGCGAGAACGGTGCGGGCAAATCGACGCTGATCAAGATCATGGC
>JBOHMN010000427.1:0-6189 GCA_050730175.1 Acetobacteraceae bacterium
GGTGATTGGCGCTGGTACCAGGCGAGCGCACCCGGCGGCTCGCTCAGCCAGGTCGCCATCCACCAATTCGACACCCTGCGGTACTTGGGCGGCGACATTGCGACAGTCTCCGCAAGCGCCGCGCGCCATTCCCCGGTCGGTGCAGAGGTCGAGGACCAGTGGATCGTCACCGTTCGTTTCGCGGACGGTAAGCTCGGCAGTATCGTCTCCAGTTGGACCAGCCCCGGCAGCTACCATGTCCGGGTCACGGGCGATGCGGCCCTCGCCTTCTACGAGATCGACCAGAGCCGCTGGTCGACACCGGAGATACTTCAAAAGGGGGCGACGCTCTACGTGCAGCCGCGCGGCAAGGGCCCCGACGGGCGGCAGCTCAAGACCGTCCCGCCGGGCAACATGGTCCGCGAGGAACTCGAGCTCTTTGCCGACAGCATCCTCTCGGATGGGCCCTGCGAGCTTTCGGCGAAGAACGGCTACATGGCCCTCGCCGCCGTCTACGCGGCGCTCGAATCCGCGAACAACCACGGCATCGCTGTGCCAATCGCCGCGACTATCGAAAGCGGCGGCTCCGCATCGGCCTCGCAGGGACGTAATGGCTGAGGCCATCGAGGTCAAAAACGTGACGCTCGAGTACGATCTCGGCGGTCGGCGTGTGGTCGCCGTTGAAGACGTGAGCTTTCTGGTCAAGGCGTCGGAGTTTCTCTGCATCGTCGGCCCGAGTGGATGCGGGAAAACGACCATTTTGAATATGCTCGCGGGATTCTTGCGGCCGACCAGCGGTGAGATCCGCATAGGCGGGCGGCAACTCGATGCGGAGCGCTCTGACTACGGCGTCGTCTTCCAGGACTTTGCCCAGCTTTTTCCTTGGCGCACGGCTCGTCGCAACGTGGAATTCGGCCTTGAGATGCGGGGCGTGGCAAGGAAGCCGCGCACGGCAAAGGCGCTCGAGTACCTGCGGTTAGTCGGCCTCGAACAATTCGCCAACGTGTTTCCTCACCAGCTCTCGGGCGGCATGCAGCAGCGCGTTGCGATCGCACGTTCGCTCGCCTATGACCCTTCCGTCCTGCTAATGGATGAGCCATTCGCGGCTCTCGACGCCATGACGCGCGGAGAAATGCAGACACTTCTCGCCGGGATCTGGGAGCGCACGCAAAAGACCGTCGTCTATATCACCCATAATGTCGCCGAAGCCGTATACCTGGGCGATAAAATCCTCGTTCTCGGCGCGCATCCCGGGACGGTAAAGACGGAACTCGCCTGCGAGCTGCTGCGCCCACGAGATCCGATGAGTGATCAGTTCTTTGCGATGCAGCGCGAGGTATTGCAGCATCTGGCGGTCCACTAGGCCGGAGCCGCCAGCGGGAGGAAAAGGAGTCGGACCGGCACCATGAACCGAGCGATCTCCTATGGCGTTGCCGCCCTCGCCTTTGCTTGTGCGGCACTCGCTTGGCAGATTGTGGCATGGTACGGCGGGTTTCCACCGAAGCTCGTTCCGGGCCTCGGGACGATCGCCGCGACTCTCGTTTCGCTGATCCGGGACGGCGTTCTGCTGGTGGCGACGGCGGACACTCTCTATCGCCTGATCCTGGGATTTGTGCTGGCGGCCGCGATCGGGGTTCCGGTCGGAATCCTCATGGGTCGTTACCGCTGGGTCGAGGACTCGGTGCTGCCGGTCGTGAGCTTCTTTTACCCGATCCCCGGTCTCGCCTATGCGCCGCTCTTCGTCTTGTGGTTCGGTCTCGGAGACGGGCCGACCATCTTGTTGATCGGAATAGCGTCGTCCTTCGTCGTGGTCCTCAATACCTGGCAAGGCGTGAAGACGGTCAAGGTCATCTGGTTGCGGTCGGCTGAAGTCATGGGCGCCAGAGGCGGCCGGCTGTTTTACAAGGTGATCTTGCCGGCATCTCTGCCGTACATCCTGGTCGCGCTGCGACTCGGTCTTGGCAACGCCTGGCGACTGCTGATTGCGGTCGAGATGGTGATGTCGGTCCAGCAAGGACTCGGTTGGCTTATTGAAGGCGCGCAGACATTTCTCAACACGGACGTCATGCTCTCCTCGATCGCCGTCATCGGCCTGATCGGATTGTTCATGGAAAAGCAGATCTTCGAACGTGTAGAGCGGTATACGCTCGTGCATTGGGGGATGATGGTCGCATGAACCCTAGCGCAACCCCCTCCTGGAAGGTGGGAGCCCGGGGAGCGGCGGGCATCCTGGTGGTTCTCGCGGTATGGCAGGGATTTGCGCTGAGCGGGATGTTCTCGAGCGCCTTGACGCCGGCGCTCGGCAGCATCGCCACCACCATCATCCGGATGCTCGGGGACGGCACGCTCGTCAAGAACGCGCTCTACACGATGGCGAGGGTCCTGATAGGCTTCGGTATCTCGTTCGCCATCGCCGTTCCTCTCGGTATTCTCATGGGTCGCTATTGGCTGGCGGAGCGCTTTTTCTTGCCGCTCGTCAGTGTTCTGTTGCCCATCCCATCGGTCGCATGGATACCTCTCTTCGTTTTGTGGTTCGGGATCGGTAACACCGCGACCACTCTCGTCGTCATTTACGCAGCCTTCTTTCCCCTCGTTTACAACGCGTGGCGGGGCGTCAAGGCGGTCAACCCGCTATGGCTGCGCGCGGCCAAGGTGGCCGGAGCCAGCCGAAGCGCCATGTTTTTCAAAGTGATCATCCCGGGCACCATGCCCTATATCGTGACGGGCGCCCGGCTGGCCGTAGGTCACGCCTGGATTGGTGTCATCGGCGGAGAACTCCTCGCCAGCCCGAAATTCGGGCTCGGCGAAGTCATTTTCGACGCCAAGGAGTATCTGCAATCCGGCATCATGATCAGTGCACTCATCACGATCGGCATCCTCGGATTCCTCTCTGAGCGCTTCGTGTTCCAGGTTATCGAGGCGATGACTGTTCAAAGATGGGGAATGGCTACGAGTACGCGATAGCAGGAGATCCCGGAGCGAGTACGGCAGGGCAGATAGGCCAGGAGCTTGGGAATCGGCAAATCTCGCCGTAACGAAAAGGAGGACCACATGGACGATCGTAGAATATCCCGCCGCACAGTGCTCGCCTTGACCGGAGCCGCCGCGGTTGTGCCGAGCTTTTCCGGAGCGGCCTTCGGAGCCTCGCGCAAAAAAGAGCTCATTTTCGGCTTCGATGAGACGAGCTCCTGGGGTACGATCGGCATGATTGCGGAGGCCGAAAAGACCTTCATGAAGGCGGGCGCCAATGTCCTTGCCCGGACCTTCGGCACCGGCTCGGAGACCCGCGACGCGATGGTCGCGGGCCGGGTCGACATCGGCGTGCTTGGTGGTACGCCTTTCATCTTCGGCGCCGCCGAAGGCGATCTCATCGCCATCGCGATGGCGATGTACGCGGGCGGATCGAACTCGGTGGTGGCCGGCATCAAGAGCGGCCTGAAGTCCGTCAAGGACCTCAAAGGCCAAAAAGTTGCCTCGCAGGTGGGCACGACGACGAACTACGTCTTTGTGAACAAGATCCTGCCCGCCTTCGGGCTCACCCAAGCCGATATCCACCTGGTGAACATGCCCGAGAAGGACCAGGTTGCCGCACTTGCCGCAGGGTCCGTGGAGGCCTTCGCGAACGTCGAGCCGTTCCCGTCGATCGCCCAGGTCGACCATATCGGCACGGTCCTCGTCGACTATTCACGCTTCGACATGATGCCGGTAGTGGTGGCCGCGCGGCGCCCGATAGTGGAGAGGGAACCCGAGGCTATCGTCGCCTTTCTGCGAGGCTGGCTCGCCGCGGTCAAACTCTTCAACGATAACCGGACCAAGGCCGTTCAAATTGTTGACGACACCTTGAAGCGCCAAGGCTTCAGCGTCAACAAGAAGATCATTTCTCTGATGCTTTCGAAGCTCGACGTCAACCCGCAGTACGTTCCCGGCCTCGACACATATTTCGAAAAACAATCCGAGACATTCATCAAACAGCACAAGCTTAGCGCAATGCCTCACTGGAACACGCTTTTCAACAGCGCACTCCTTAAGGAAGCCAGTAGCTAAAGCCCTATAGATGCAATCGGCGTATCGACGCGCGCTTCGGCGTAGCTAATGACGCTCTATAATGATCTCGGAACCATCGAGCGGAGGCAGTTTGCCGACATTCTGACCTCGGCGAGGTGCTGCCTTTGTGGGGACCGCGCAAGAGCTCCAGGCTGCGAAAGCGAAGAAACCTTCCATCTTGTGTACCTAGAGCGGGATGGGATCGCTCGCGCTCTCCCATCCCGCCTCCTGTCGTTGCTGCATCGTGCGCGAGAGACCTCCGGTTACTCCACCTCCGGTCATCACGCTCTCAAGGAATTTGCGCAACCATCGATTGAGATGCCATTTCCATGAGCACAACGGCCTCGCCTCCACTCTCGGGCAAGACGGCGATAGTTGTAGGCGCGAGCAGTGGAATCGGGTTGGCCACTGCTCTCGCATTTCACGACCGCGGTGCCACTGTCCATGCACTCGCGCGGCGCCATCAGCTGATCACCAAAGTGGCAGCGGGACAGATTGCGCGCGGCCACTTCTTCGCACATTCCCTCGATGCCACCGATCCTGCCGCCGTTGAAGCAACGATGACAGCCCTCACCGGGCAGAGCGACGTCGATGTGGTCGTATATGCGGCGGGGCTCAACGTCCCTCGGCGCGCTGTTGCGGAATTGGCTCCCGGCGACTGGGATGCAATCGTGCGCGTGAACCTCAGTGGGGCGTTCTACATGATCACTGCCCTGCTTCCAGGGTTGCGACGATGCAACGGAACCGTGATTCTCATCAGCAGCGCATCGGCACGATGGACCAACGTCTCCGGAGCGGCCTACCAGGCCTCGAAGGCGGGCCTGGTTGCGCTCGCTGCCGCTGGTGCCCACGAAGAGCACGTGAACGGAGTGCGTTTCTCGGTACTGATGCCTGGTGTCGTAGACACACCGCATCTTCGGCGACGGAAGAGCCTTCCCTCGCCGCAGCTACTCGCGAACGCACTTCAACCGGAAGACGTGGCAGAGGTCTGCCTGTTTCTCGCGAGCCTGCCACCCCGAGCGTACGTGCCGGAGCTTATTCTCCTCCCGACAAAGCTTCAGGCGCCTGGGAAAACCGATGAGCGTATAATCAAGGGATAGAAGTAGCACCCCCGTGGAGATCACCTTGCCGGCGCGATTACCCGAGATCGACCGCGGTGCTCTCTCCCGTAGGCGTAAGCCTCGTCCCAAATGGCCCGGCGCGCCATCTATGTCGCCGGCGGCAGGTCGCTCCCCAAGGGCGTGGCCAATCCATTCCCCAGGGTGTGGTCTGCTTTGATTGAGCGCGCTGCCACGCCGGAAGCGGCACTCAGTGCATTCGAGGCGGCCACATTGATGACGCTGAAGCGCTCGCTGCGGAACGGCTCGGCCAGCACACGTCAGAGCCTGACGTATCGCGGTCCGGAGGACATACTGATCCCGGCTGCGGTGTGGGAAAGGAAGCGGGAACGGCTGACCGGAGAGCTGGGACTGCCCAGCCCGATCGACGCCCTTGTCACGGGATTGCGTGACACGCTTCAGGAATCGCTGCGTTCCCTGGCGACGGCGGTGCGCGAGGAGGTGGTCTTTGTGGAGCAGGATCGGCTGCGCATTCCCCGCCTGAAGGCCGAGGCGGAGCCGGCGGCGATCAATACGCTGCGCGACGAGATTTTCGAGGCCGTCGGCCCGGTGCAGCTGCCGGAGTTGTTGGTCCAGGTGGACAGTCAGGTGCGTTTCTCGTGGATTCTGCTGGGTCGCAGCCCGCACAATGAGCGCGAGCTCTACACCCTCTACTGTGCCCTGCTGGCGCAAGGATCGAACCTGAGTGCCGCCGACCTCGTCCGCATGGTGGATGGCCTCTCCGCTGACAGCATCGGCGGGGGGCTTCCGGCTTCGTTACACCGGCACATCGCCTTCCAGGGTGGTGCGGTGCATCAGTCGTTGCTGGTTCTTATCGTCGAACGGCGTGGCACAGTGCAGCATGCAGCGGTTGTCCCACAGTACGGCATCGTGTACGCGCCACTTATGGCGGTAAACGAACTCTGGCCGGCGCGCATGGGCGAACAGTTCCGCCACCAGCGCCCGCCCCGCTTCCGGATCCATCCCCGCGACGTCGCGGGCCCAGCGCCCGACGTACAGCGCCTTGCGACCCGTGCGCGGATGCGTGCGGACGATCGGATGCAGTACA
>JBOHMN010000428.1:0-2260 GCA_050730175.1 Acetobacteraceae bacterium
ATGCGCAATCTCGCGCGGCGCGGCCTGCTGCACTGACCCGCCTCGAAATTGGCGCCATCGCGCGCCGTGGCTGCGAACGCGCCAGTCGCAGCGGCGACGCGCGGCTCCGGGCAGGCGGCGCATTGCCGCACTTGGCTACGCGGACGAAACGTGTCAATTGTCGTCGTAGTGTGTTTGCTGAGAGGCTGGTCGTTTGAACCACGAAGCCGATGCCGTGGCGGCAGCGGACGAGGCGGAGCGCAAGCCGCTTGCGCCCCCGGGCATGGTCTGGCTTGCGGGTGGCACGTTCCGGATGGGCTCTGATGCGCACTATTCGGAGGAAGCCCCCGCTCATGTCGTGACAGTCGGCCCGTTCTGGATCGATCGCATGCCGGTCACGAACCGCATGTTCCGCCGCTTCGTCGCGGCAACCGGCTACGTAACGATCGCCGAGACGGCGCCAGACGCGAACGACTATCCGGGCGCACTGCCGCACATGCTGAAGCCCGGATCGCTGGTGTTCACGCCGCCCAGGCGGCCGGTTGCCCTCGATGACTGGTCGCAATGGTGGCGCTTTGAATTCGGCGCCAACTGGCGCCGCCCATACGGTCGCGGCCGCTCGAACCAGGGGCTCGACGAGCATCCGGTCGTCCATGTCGCGTTGCAGGACGCCCAAGCCTATGCCGCCTGGGCAGGCAAGGAGCTGCCGACCGAGGCCGAGTGGGAATACGCTGCGCGCGGCGGCCTCGACGGCGCCGAGTTCGCATGGGGCGACGAATTCACCCCGGACGGGAAGCACATGGCGAATACCTGGCAGGGTGCCTTTCCGAACGAGAATCTTGCTTCCGACGGCTATACGCACACATCACCCGTGCAGTGTTTTCCGCCCAACGGCTACGGCCTCTTCGACATGATCGGAAATGTCTGGGAATGGACGGCAGACTGGTACTCGGCCAGCCACACAGACGATGCACCGAAGCCCTGCTGTATCCCCGTCGATCCGCGCGGCGGCAACGAAGGCGGGAGCCACGACGCATGCGCGTCCGCCGCGCGCATTCCGCGCAAGGTCGTCAAAGGCGGCTCGCATCTCTGCGCGCCGAACTATTGCCGGCGCTACCGCCCGGCGGCACGCCACCCGCAGCCGGTTGATTCCGGGATGAGCCATGTCGGCTTCCGGTGTGTCATAAGAAGTTCGTCCGGCGCATGACGACCGCCCGACCCGAGAGGCTTGGCATGCTCGCCCGTCTGGTCCTCGGCTGCATCGTGGCATTCATCGTTGCCGGCATCCTCTTTCACGGCATCACGGAAGCCACATTGCAGCGCTTCTGGCACGACCTTGTCGCGCGGCCAGAGGCTACGATGCGGTTCCGCTTCATTCTCCAACCCCTGATGGCATCGGCCGTCGCGATCCGCGATGGCATCAAGGATTCCCGTGGCGGCCGGACACCGTACTTCTGGACGATGGTCTCTCTGCCGCAGGAGCGCGTAGCACGTCTCAACGAGGGGTTGAACGCGACCGCGCGGATCATTCTTCTCGGGCTGCTGATGGACTTGATCTATCAGCTCCTCGTGCTCCGCACATTCTATCCGAACGAATCGGTCGTGATCGCAGTGCTGCTGGCTTTCGTGCCGTACGTGATCGTGCGCGGCCCGGCCCGACGCATCGCCGGCCGGCGGCGCGGCAGCGCATCGCCCCATCCGAGCTCTTGAGAGCGTCCCGCGGCTGGTCATGCAGAACGAGGCACCGCAAATGAGCCAGCCGCGCCCCGCTGCCCACGCGGACAGGTTCGAAGTCAGGTCCACATCGGACAGCCATTTCGGCTGGATCCGCACGCGGCTAAGCGTCGAGCGCACGATGATGGCGTGGCTCCGCACGGCAACCGCGCTGATCGGATTCGGCTTTGCGATCGTTCAGTTCTTTGAGCGGCTACAGCAGACGCCGGGCGAGCGCGCCGCCTTGCTCCCGAGAGCGCCGGTGCTGCTCGGGCTCGCATTGATCCTGAGCGGCGTGCTCGCGCTCGTCATCGCGATCTGGCAGTACCAGTGGATCAACCGCTATCTCAGAAGCGGAGCCTTCGCCGCAATTGCCGGCATGACCGAGCAGGGAAAGCACTCGCCCGTCCTGGCACTGGCTGCTCTCCTGATCTGCATCGGCCTCTTCGCCTTCTTCGCCGTGCTGCTGCGCCTCGCGTAACTCCCCGCGGCGGATCATTCCGCGCCACCACTGAAAGGAAACGGATATGCCCAAGCCAGGCAAGCCGAACATTGTCATCCTCTGGGG